>WTAK01000141.1 GCA_013139625.1 Candidatus Delongbacteria bacterium
GAAACAATATCAGTATAGATTATAGCTGGAGTATTATCACCTGTATTCTTACGATCGATCACAGGATCGTCAACCATTGACTTTCTAAGATAACCATCTTTGTAACCCTGCCTTACACCTTCGTTTATTGCCTCAGTGAAATCTCCACCAACGATATGCAAGTCTTGCCCGACTTCTGCGAAGATCACAGCTATACCTGTATCCTGACAGATAGGCATTTTTTCTTTTGCAGCCATTTCGTAGTTTTGAAGAAGTATCTCTAAAACTTCTTTAGCTGTTTCAGATTCTTCTGAATCTTTCATGGTCGTTATCTTGTCAATAACATCCTGACCGAGATAATAATTGGAATCAATACTAAGTTTCTTTACCGAGGAGATAATTTCATCAATGTGAATTTCTCTCATAATTACTCCATTACTTTTTTTATCGATTCTCCGATCATTGCCGGAGATTCTGTTACAAACACACCTGCATCTCTTAATGCATCCATTTTTTCTACTGCAGTTCCTGCGCTTCCTGCAATAATAGCACCTGCATGCCCCATTCTTTTACCCTTTGGCGCAGTTTGACCTGCGATGAATGCTACTACAGGCTTTGATACATTTTCTTTAATATATTTTGCAGCTTGAATCTCTAAGTCTCCACCGATCTCACCGATCATAACTATTGCGGAAGTTTCAGGATCATTCTCAAATTCTTTCAAAGCATCAATGAATGAAGTTCCGATAATAGGATCTCCACCGATACCGATCGCAGTTGAAACACCGAATCCGGCTTTTACAACTTGATTTGCAGCTTCATAAGTTAAAGTACCTGATTTAGAAATAACACCTACATTACCTTTCTTGAAGATAAATCCCGGCATAATACCAACTTTAGCTTCATCAGCCGTAATAATTCCCGGGCAATTAGGTCCTATTAATCTGGCACCTTTCTTATCTACGAATTTCTTTGCCAGCATAATATCTTTTACAGGAATACCTTCAGTGATACAAACAATTATCTTGATACCGCCTTCAGCAGCTTCCATAATAGCATCAGCTCCGAAAGCAGGAGGTACAAAGATCAAGGAAACATCTGCTCCTGTTTGAGCAACTGCCTCTTTCACAGTATTAAATACATCTTTATCTAAATGCTGCTCTCCACCTTTTCCAGGAGTAACTCCACCAACCACATTTGTTCCGTATTCTATACATTGCTGTGCGTGGAACGAACCCTCTTTACCTGTAAAACCCTGAACTATAACTTTTGAATCTTTATTTACAAATATACTCATCTTATTTCCCTCCCACAGCTTCTACAGACAATTTTGCACCATCGGCAAGATCAACAGCAGTTATAATATTTTCAATATTGGCTTCTTTCAGTATTATGGCAGCTTCTTCAGCATTCGTTCCATCTAAACGAACGATGATAGGTACATTCACTTCAGTTATCTTAGTTGCTTCCAAAATACCATTTGCAATTCTGTCACAACGAACGATCCCACCAAAAATGTTTACAAAAATAGCTTTCACATTTGGATCTTTCAAAATGATCTCAAATCCTTTTGCCACAGTTGAAGGACTCGCTGCACCACCAACATCTAAGAAGTTAGCAGGATTTCCACCTTCATGCTTGATAATATCCATAGTTGACATTGCAAGACCGGCACCATTTACCATACAGCCAACGTTTCCGTCAAGCTTAACATAGCTCAGCCCGTATTTACCGGCTTCAAGCTCAGCAGGCTCTTCCTCTGCAAAATCTCTCATTTCAACGATGTCTTTATGCTTAAACATTGCATTGTCATCAAAAGCTACCTTAGCATCCAATGCTATAAATTTATCATCAGCAGTTAATACTAATGGATTTATCTCTACGATATCAGCGTTAAGATCCATATACAAGTCATATAGATTCTTAGCAAAGAAATAAAATTCTTTCATCTGACTTTTATGTAATCCGATCTTATATGCCATTTCCATGATCTGAAATGACTGCAATCCAAATAGAGGATCGATCTTGGCTTTGATGATCTTTTCAGGAGTTTCAGCAGCTACTTTTTCGATCTCCATTCCACCTTCTGTTGAAACCATCATAACAGGAACTTCCGATGCTCTATCTAAGACCATTCCCATATAAAATTCTTTAGCTATGTCAACACCGCCCTCAATATAGACTTTCCGTACTAATTGACCTTCCGGACCTGTCTGAGCAGTAATTAAATTCATTCCTAATATTTCTTCTGCATATTCTTTAACTTCAGTTAAATTCTTTGCAAGTTTTACTCCACCACCTTTTCCTCTACCACCGGCATGTATCTGAGCTTTCACTGCCCAAATTCCACCACCGATCTCTTTTGCTGCTTCCTTTGCCTCTTCAGGGTTCTGGATCATCTTTCCTAAAGGAATTGGAATTCCGTATTTTACAAATAGTTCTTTCGCTTGGTACTCGTGTATTTTCATTATTTTCTCTTTTTGATTTTTAATAAAGATAAAGGCAGGTTTCATACCTGCCTTTATCTTTCAAAATTATACCAATGTTCCGTTATATTCATTAGCAAGCTGTTTTGCTTTCACATGATCAGGAATATAATCAGGCAATACAATAGGAGCCACTTTACTTCTTTCAACACCTAGTGCCTCAACCTCTTTATTATATGATGTAACATGATCTAAAGATAATTTACCTGCATCACTGATTCCTTTGGCTCTGTCAGAAGCATTTTGACCGGCTCTTTTACCGAATACGATAATATCCAGTTGAGAATTACCCATCAGTCTGTTTCTACCGTGAACTCCACCTGTTGCTTCACCTGCAACGTATAGTCCGGGAACTTTAGCTTCACTTTTTTCGTTTATTTCAATTCCACCATTTTGATAATGAAGAGTTGGATAAACTAACATTGGATATTTTCTTATATCAATATCAAATCTTTCATATTGTCTTAACATTGCAGGAAGGGTTTTCTTGATTGTACCTTCTCCACTAATCTCTTCAATAAGAGGCGTATCAAGCCATATACCGTCTAAACCTGAAGGAGTTTTAACTCCATCACCTTTTTCACATTCACGAATGAATGCAGAAGCTTCAATATCTCTAGGCTCCATAGGATAAACAAATAAGTCTCCATTTTTATTTACCGGTTGAGCTCCTAATGCTCTGATCTTCTCAGTACATAAGAAACCAACTATTTGTTCAGGGAAAACAGCTCCGGTTGGATGATACTGAACCGAATCCATATAAAGCATATTTGCTCCGGCTCTATAAGCCATGATCAAACCATCTGCAGTCGCACCGTAATGATTTGTAGTTTCATATCCCCTGATATGTAATCTTCCAAATCCACCTGTTGCCATAATAACTGACTTTGCTTTAACTATAGAGTACTGCTTATTTTCCAAGTGATATAAAACCGCACCGGCAACTTCTTTCTTTTCATTAAGAATTAACTCAACAGCAGCAGTATATTCCAGATACTTTATCTTATCTGCTTTATTATAGATCTCATCACGAAGAACTCTACAAATTGCAGCACCTGTATAATCTCTGGCAGAATGCATTCTATTTCTACTTGTACCA
>WTAK01000187.1 GCA_013139625.1 Candidatus Delongbacteria bacterium
TCAGCTTTACAAACACTCATCAATTATAAACCTTCAAATAGTAAATCTGATTTAATGAACTGGCCTGTAACATATTTGATTGTTGCAAGTGATGCTCTATCAGGAAATTCTGATCTTCAGAGATTTGTTGATTGGAAAACAGAGAAGGGTTTTAAAGTAATAGTAAATTATGTGTCATCAACTTCATCAATATTTACTAACGATACCTGGGTTGAGAACCAATGGAATACTCTTTCGCCTAAACCATCTTTTATTTTGTTGGTGGGAGATGAAAGTGGAACATATAATGTAGAAGCTCAAGACAATCCATCTTTGGGTTCCGGTGGAAGTGTTACAAGATCAGATCTTGAATATGGTGTGATCGGTACTACTGGTAGTTCTAACAGGATACCTTCTATGTATGTCGGTCGTTTCTCGGTTCGTTCAACTGCTGAACTTACAGCACAGGTAGACAAGACTATTTGGTACGAGAAAGAACAATTCACAACAAGTGCAGATCTTTCATATCTGACTTATCCTTTAGGTGTAGCCGGAGTTGACGCGTCATATTCTGCTTCTCATGGTGATCCACATATTTCTTATGGATGGACTCATTATTTTAATTCATCTAACGGAATGGCTAATGCGGATTATTATCTTTCAAATACTTCCGGTTATTCAAGTACTCCTTCTAATGTTGTCTCATACATAAGTAACGGAGCAAATTTTTATAATTATACGGCTCACGGAGAACAAACGGCTTTTCAAAGTCCATTATTTTCCATTTCAAATATTGATGGTTTAGGTAACTCAGGAGAGTACCCTTTAGTTATCGGAAATTGTTGCTTAACAGGCTCTTTCGGTACCACCGAATGTTTCGGTGAAGCATGGTTGAACGCTCCAAATAAAGGAGCAATTGGATATATCGGAGCTTCGATGTCAACTTACTGGGATGAAGATCTTGCAATGGGAGTTGGAATTGGAGATACCAGCGTTCAGGGTGATGTCCCACCGACACTCAGCGTAAATGATCCAGGAATGTATGATGGTGTTATGGAATTAGGTTATTCATCTCAGGCTTCTATAAAGCATGTAGGTCTGATGGCTGTTGAGAATTACGGTGGTAGTAAAGTCGACTGGTACTGGTCGGCATATCACATGTTCGGAGATCCGTCGCTTCAGCCGTATTTCGGAATTCCGGCAGCTCAATCAGCAAGCCATTCAGGAAGTATTGACTCTGCAGAGAGCAGTTTTGCCGTTACTACTACACCCTATGCATATATAGCGCTAACAGACCAGAGTAATGTTCTTCACGGTGCCGCACAGGCGAATTCATCAGGATATGCATCTGTAAGTATTGATCCGTATTCAAACGGTGATACGGCTAAAATTGTAGTAACTGCTCAGTTCAAAAAACCTTATTTTGAAGATATTACCGTCGGTGGAGGATCAACACCTCCATCAACACCGGTTCTGGCAAGCCCGTCCAGTAGCAGTTCAACTACAGACAGAACACCTGCTTTTGACTGGAGTGATGTAAGTGGAGCGACAACTTATACACTACAAGTAGATAATAATTCAGGATTTATTTCACCTGAGATATCTCAAACAACAACTTCAAGTTCATATACTCCTTCTTCAGACTTATCTCTAGGAACTTACTATTGGAGGGTAAAAGCAAATAATACATACGGGTCAAGCTCTTATGCTTCATACTGGTCAATAACTATTGAAAATGCACCTGTCTATACTCTTCCATTCAGCGAGAATTTTAATTCATCAACAAGCATTCCGGCGGACTGGTCAATAGTTGATAACGAAGGTAACGGACAGGTATGGCAGTTCGGAACTCATGCGAGCGGGATGACTGGAGCTGACGGGAATTATGCGTATCTTAACAGTGACGGTTATGGAAGCGGAAACTCGCAGAATACTGACCTTATCACTCCTTTGATCGATATGTCCGGGCAAGCTAATGTAAATCTTTCATTTAATCACTATTTTAAATACTACAGTCCTTCAACAGCATCTCTTTACTGTAGTGTTAACGGGGGAGATTCTTGGACAATTATTTCACAATGGACTGCTTCAACTTCTAACCCTCTGTCCTTCGATCAGGAGATCAGTGCCGTTGCAGGACAGTCACAGGTTAAGTTCAAATGGAATTTCACAGGTACATGGGGATATTACTGGGATATTGACGATATCTCAATTACGGCACAAGCCTCTTCCCCTCCTGCAACACCTGTTCTTGCTACACCTGCGAACGGTAGTTCAACCACAGACAGAACACCGTCATTTGACTGGAGCGATGTAAGTACTGCGACCTCTTATAATCTACAGGTGGACAATAATTCAGATTTCACTTCGCCGGAGATAAATCAGAGTGTTTCTTCAAGTAATTACACACCTGCATCTGATCTTGCGCTTGATACATATTACTGGAGAGTTAACGCATCCAATACCAACGGAACAAGTTCATATACCGCATACAGGTCTATTACTATTGAGGCAGTACCGTCTTATACTTTACCGTTCACAGAAGATTTTAATGCATCTACAAGCCTGCCTGATGACTGGACTCAACAAAATTCTTCCGGTGTGACTGACAGATGGGGTGTTTCAGTTACTACCAATGCAGGTGGTACTACAAATGAAATGAAATGTGGTTGGCAGGAAATCAATCCCGGTACAACAAGGTTGGTGTCACCTGTGATAGATACTGACGGTTATACAAGTCTTGATCTTAGTTTTAAATACATGTTAGATGATTACGGTGTAGGTGCGACTCTTTTGATCCAGAGTAGCAGCGATGGAGTTAGTTGGACAGACGAGTCATGGTCACTGGCTACAGTTTCAAGTTCTAATGTAGGACCTGAGACAGTTAATACGACTATTACAAATAATGTTGGTTCAGGTATATATATTGCCTTTGTTGCAACAGGAAACCTGTATCAGTTCGATAACTGGTATATTGATGATGTATCTATAACTTCTGAAGCTCCAGTTTATCCTCCTTCAGCTACAACGCTAACTGCAGGATTTGTAACGACCGGTTCAGCGACACTTAACGGAAATGTTAATGCGAATGGAGAATCAACTACCGTTACTTTTGAGTACGGACTTACAACAGGTTACGGATATACTTCAGACGGGATACCTTCAACGGTTACAGGAACGACAAATACGACAGTATATACTAATCTTTCCGGTCTTTCCCAAAATACTACATATAATTATAGAATAAAAGCAGTAAGTGCTGGAGGAACGGTTTATGGATCGAACTTGACATTTACGACAGACCTGAGTGTATCTACTGTTGATCCTCCTACTAATCTTACCGCGTTAGCTAACGGAAGCAATGTATCACTTACATGGACTGCTCCTGTAGTAACTGGAGTTGATCCAGATGTTCTTGCCGAAGGATTTGAGACATATTCCGATTTCGTACTTGATTTCTCCCCGTGGACACAGATCGACGGAGACGGGAGTGCTACTTACGGTAGTAATGAATCAGCTTTCGATAACGAGAACTATACCGGTGCGTACATAATATTTAATCCTTCTGCGGCAACACCTGCTCTGGCAGGTAATTGGGGAACAAATTCAGGAAGTAATTACGCGGCCTGTTTCGCTGCTCAAACACCGTCTAACGATGACTGGCTGATAAGCCCTCAGCTTCTGATAGGAAGCGGATACAGCCTGGATTTCTATGCTAAATCTGTCACAGATCAATATGGAATGGAAAGGTTTAAGGTTGCCATATCTACAACAGGAACAAATGTTGGAGATTTTACGATCATCAGTTCAGGCAGCTATGTTGAAGTTCCGACAACTTGGACCAACTATAACTACGACCTTTCAGCTTACGATGGGCAAGAGGTTTATATTGCTGTAATCTGCGTCTCTAACGATGCTTTTGTATTCATGGTTGATGACATTTCAGTTGATGATGCAAAAGGGGATACTATATTCGCACAGGGATTCGAAAAAGGTAGAGAAGTTTTAAGAACTCCTGCCTCAAAAGCAAGGTATTCCGGAAATGATTCTCCACAAGCTGATTTCAGTCCGGCTGCAACGAGGGATATAAAATCAAATCTTACAGGATTCAAAGTGTATAGAAATAGTAACCTTTTAGCTACGATATA
>WTAK01000171.1 GCA_013139625.1 Candidatus Delongbacteria bacterium
TTCCATGTATATTTAAGTTGTCAAGAGGACTTTTAATCTTCTCGAACCCTTTCTTTGTTATATGCGTATATATCTCAGTCGTTTTTGAGCTGTAGTGACCGAGGAGTTCTTGTATATATCTTAGATCAGTTCCTCTTTCTAGCAGATGAGTTGCAAAACTATGTCTCAAAGTGTGTACTGTTGCTTTTTTTCTAATTCCTGATCTTATCAAAGCTGCATTAAAAGTTTTTTGAATACTTTTAATAGAATACTTTCCACCTGACTGACCCTCAAAAAGATATTCTTTGGGACGGTACTGACTGTAATTCTTTAGCTTTAATTGCTGATCGTATTTTTCTTTAGCTTCACTATTCATTATATTCTACACAAGTTTATTTGTTGTAAAGATTAATATATTTAACTACTTACAGTTACGCAAGATAATTAATGAATTTGATTCTTAAAAATATTAGTTGTATATTATACTTTGAAATTCAAAGTCAATATAGGATTATGCTATGGAAGAGAATAATAAAAACATTGAATCAATTGATCAAATTAAAGCAATTATGGAAAGATCCACTACATTTGTTTCATTAAGTGGTTTGTCCGGAATATTATCGGGGATTCTTGCTATTATAGGTGTATATATCTTATATGTAAGTTTTGGTTCACTGATTTTATCTGATGATATATTACAGTCTTTACAGAACGAGCAGGGTTTACTTAATAAATTGTATATTATTTTTTCAGGTATCTTTCTTTTGGCAATAATGTTTGCATTTATTCTGAGTTATTTGAAATCAAAAAAGAAAGGGCAGAAATTATTTAATAGTTCTTCAAAGAGATTCGCATTCAATTTATTTATTCCAATTATTACAGCTATCTTTGTAGTCATAAGTTTAATAAATCATCATGAATACTGGCTTGTGATTCCAATGACACTGATATTCTATGGAATTGCTTTGATAAATGCAGGTAAATATTCCAGACAAGAGATATTAGATCTAGGGATAGGCTGTATCTTCTCCGGTGTTCTGAGTATGTATTTTGTAGAATTTAGCTTTATTCTGTGGGGGATAGGATTTGGTATTCTGAATATTTTGACCGGTATCACAATGTATTACAAATATGATAGAAATTAAGAATGAAAGAAATAATAGCTCAAATAAATAAGATCTTTGAAAACAAGGTCAGACTTGGGATCATGTCTGCCTTGATGGTCAATGAAAGAATCGATTTTAAGGAATTAAAATCACTTTTAGATATTACTGATGGAAATTTATCAAGTAATGCTTCTGTATTGGAGAAAGAGAAGTATATTAAGATCAAAAAGAAGTTTATTGGGAAGAAAACTTCTACTATTTATTCTGCAACTACCTCTGGTAAAGATGCTTTTAAGGTGCATCTTTTAGCTCTAGAAATGATCATAAGAAATACTCTAAACAAATAAATATTTTATTTTACGGAACATCTCATATATTTCTTTCGTATAAACTTTGAAACTCAAAGTGCTTTGGAGAAAAATATAAAAATGGAGGTCTCGTATGTCATTCACAGAACCTGAGAACGGTATCAAGGATAGAAAGAAAAATCATCATGATCTGATAAGCATTAAAGTTACGATAATCATTATTTTGATCGCATTACTGATGATACCAGGTTCTTTCATAGAAGATATGGTTAACGAAAGAGAAACGACTAAGAATCAAGCTTTTAATGAGACCGCAAAAAAGTGGGGAAGAAGTCAAAGCGTAAATGGTCCGATACTTTATGTGCCGGTTGAGTATGAAAAAACTATAGAAAAAACAGTTAGAGTAAATAATCCTAAAGAAGGAGAATCAGGCTACGAAATAGTAGAAGAAATTGAAACATACACAAAAGAGCTTCGTATTCTCCCTGAAGAGCTGCATATCAATGGTGAGATCATTCCAGAAATAAGGTATAAAAGTATTTATGAGATATTACTCTACAGATCAGATATAAACATATCAGGTAATTTTTTACTCACAGAAGATGATAAGTACCCTGCAACAGGTAAGATATTATGGGAAGAAGCATTCATTGCAGTTGGTTTTTCAAGTATGAAGAGTATTAAAGAAGTTGTTGATCTGTCATTTGGTAAAGAAAATATTAAACTTGAACAGGGGTTATGTAAAAAAGATATTTATGACTATGGATTGTCTTCACAAGTTAAGATCGATCACGAAGCCGGTAAGATCATTCCTTTTTCCTATAACTTAAAATTGGATGGCAGCTGTGAACTTTTATTTACTCCACTGGGTAAAGAAACTTCAGTTGAATTGAGATCAGAATGGGCTGATCCAAATTTTACAGGTAATTTTCTGCCGAACGAGAGAGACATTTCAGACTCAGGGTTCGTAGCTAAATGGAATGTAATGCATTTGAATAGAGAATATCCTCAGAACTGGGAAGGTGAAGGCCTAAAGAACAAGATTAAGGGTTCTCGATTTGGAGTAAAATTGATAATACCTGTTGATGATTATAGGAAAATATCCAGATCTGTTAAGTACCTACTATTATTTGTATCACTAACTTTCTTAATGTTTTTTTTATCTGAGTCTATTGCAAAAAAGAAGATCCATCCGGTACAATATATTCTAGTGGGCTTATCAATAGTAATATTCTTTGTCCTTCTATTATCTCTTTCAGAGCATGTCGCTTTTATAACTTCGTATGTAATAGCTGCTTTATCTACGATCAGTATGATCAGTTTGTATGCCATGAGTATTATCAAGAGCAAAAAATTTACAGGGTTCATAGCGTTAGCCTTATCAATGTTATATATATTCTTATACATTCTTCTTGAGAATCAGGATTACTCGCTGCTATTTGGAAGTTTAGGTTTATTCTTAGCCTTATCTATTACAATGTATGCGACTAGAAATATAGATTGGTATAATATTAAATATGAAAAAGATGTACTTACGGGAGAGAATGATGAAAAAGATCAGACTAATCAATTATAATAGTAAAAGAAATAAAGAGTTGTACTTAAACGAGATAAGTGAGATCGCAGGTGTTTTCTCCAGAGATGACAATGAATTCCAAACTCTTTCGTTAAAAAAAGATTGTGATCAGGAAGAAATGTTGAATGAATTAGTGAAATTTATGGAATTAAAGGCAAGGAAAAGGAACTTTATTAAGATATTCATTTATGCTAGTACAGCTTATACAAAGGTGTTAGAGAAATTAGGTTTTATAAAGAGAAAAGTTTTTTTTGATAATGAAGATCATAAGTATTTTAAAATGTTCAAGGTGATATAAAAAAAGGGCTGAAATTTCAGCCCTTCTCCTGTATATTACAATATTCTGTTATTTAAAGAATCTATCAAGTAAACCTTTGAAAGCCTTACCGTGTCTTGCTTCATCTCTAGCCATTTCATGAACTGAATCATGAATAGCATCCAAACCAAGTTGCTTAGCCTTAGTTGCAATATCAACCTTACCTTGACAAGCTCCGTTCTCAGCCATAACTCTCATCTCAAGATTTTTCTTAGTACTCGTAGTTACAACTTCTCCAAGCATTTCAGCAAATCTTGCAGCATGATCAGCTTCTTCAAAAGCTATTTTCTTATAAGCTTCAGCTATCTCAGGATAACCTTCTCTATCCGCTTGACGACCCATAGCAAGATACATACCAACTTCAGTACATTCACCCATGAAATTCTGTCTCAAACCATCTAGTATTTCTGCATCAACTCCATCAGCTACAGCAATCACATGCTCAGCAGCCCAACCCATCTCATCTGATTTCTCATTAAATTTTTCAGCAGGTGCTTGACATTGTGGACATTTTTCTGGTGGGTTTTCGCCTTCGTGAACATAACCGCATACACTACAAATCCATGTTTTCATTTTGTTTTCTCCATTTTACAGTTTTTACAGATACCTTCGAAATTAATAAATCGTTTATCGATATCGAAGCCATCTATTCCATTTATGTTATTAAAATCTATGTTTGTATGGAAATCATATATCATTCCACATTGCTTACAATTAAAATGTATATGTGTTTTAGTATCTGCATCGTAGTGACGCACTCCATCTTCAAAAGTTAATACCTGAACAATATTATTTTTATGGAAATATTCCATAGTGTTGTAAACCGTTGCTTTGGATAGAGTTGGCACTTTCTTTTTGAGATCGTTAAATATAATATCAGCTGTAGGATGATTTTTCTTTTTATATAGGTAAGAATATATAATTGCCCTCTGATATGTGGCATTGATCCCATGGTCTTCTAGATATTTTGATGCGTTGCTGACATTCATTTAGATTTAATCCAAGTTTAGAATAATTCTAAGTAAAATTTACAACAATAAATTCTTGATGTCAAGAAGTATTTTATAGAATTATTTATTTATTTTATGATAATCTTCAATTGCCAATTCTGATATTTTGATTATATTTCCCGTGAGTTTAAAAAGGAGTTAGATTGAAAGGCTTATTCAATACAAAAGGTCTTAATATAAGAGAAAAAGTAGCTTTCAAGCTTCACATGTGGGCGGAGATCCTTGAGGGATTCTCTGTAGGTGCAATAGCTTTGAATGAATTTATCTTCCTGAAAAGTTTGGATGGTGCTTCATATCTGGTCGGTGTTCTATTTCAGGTAAGTATTGCAGTAATGATCCTGAGTGTGTTCTTCAATCAGCTTATCCGTAGAACAAAGAATAAAAGACGGCTTTTCAAATTATCGATCTGGATTACGAAATTTCCATTATTTGTTTTGATCTTCTTTACACCTGAGACAAGAGGAGAAATATTCTTTCATTATTTTTTCATAGGTATTTATCTTGCTTATTCATTAACGAAACCGTTGATGATGCCGCTTATGAATATGATCCTTAAGCAGAATTATACAAATAAAAATTTCGGTATGCTTTACAGTAATGTAGCTACTATGAATAAGTTCGTAGTGGTTCTAAGTACATTTCTTGTAGGATCCTTTCTAGATATGGATGATTACTCATTCAGGTATCTTTATCCTATCACTGCAGTATTGAGTATTATTGGCAGATATATCTTTTTAAGAATACCTTACAGGGATAATAGTGTAGATGTTAAATTGCCTTTAGGCAAAAGTTTAACTACCTCAATTACAAATATGATTTGTATTGTTAAGTCAAATAAACCATACAGAGATTTTGAACTTGGATTTATGTTCTATGGATTTTCTTTTATGATAGCCTGGCCTGTTATGACAATATTCTTTAATGATGTGCTTGAACTGAATTATTCATCGGTTGCATTTTATAAAAATCAGGCTACTTTGATGTCTTTGTTAATTCTTCCGTTCATGGGTAAATATTTAAGTAAGACGGATCCTAGAAAATTCGGGATATATACTTTCCTATCGCTGATGTTCTTCCTAATATTTATAGCTGTATCGGAACATTGGAGAGGAAACTTCGAAATGTTCAACATAACATTTTACTATTCAATTTTAATAGCTCATACATTTTTAGCAATTTTCTTTGCTATGATGCTTCTACTGTGGAATATCGGAACTGTCTATTTCTGTGACAATGATGATGTAAGTACATATCAGTCGATACATATGACAATGACAGGAGTGAGAGGTTTGATCGGCCCTTTGATAGGAGTTGGAGTTTACACATATATTGGTTACTTCAACACATTCATGCTTTCGACACTTTTTATAATTGCTTCAGTTGTAGTGATGTATTACTCAATGAAAAAATATCCGAATCATAAGCTGAATTAAACAATTTTTGACCATAAAAAAAGGGCTGAAATAATCAGCCCTTTAAGATTATTAGTATTACAATTACTCGTAAATAGCTCTAACTTTATAAAATTGTTTTGTATAAGGTTCCCAAACCGGCATCATTACTGAATTTAAGAATGGATCAGGAGTTCCATCTACAATTCCCCATGTAGAAATATCTGCGTTAGGATCATCAGATGCAAGTACCTCATAACCCCAAGCATCAAGAATCGGGAACCATTCTAAATAAACAAATATACCATCATTGTAGAAATTAGTAATAATTG
>WTAK01000428.1 GCA_013139625.1 Candidatus Delongbacteria bacterium
AGATAAATTTGTTCATAGATCCTTTTAGGTATTGAGATCAAATTAAATTTTTGTAGTAAGAATTCTTTGCCATCATCAAATTCAAGATTCTGTAAAGTTATTGTTGCTGAATTTTCAATTTCAATAAAATATTCCATCTGATTATCCGGTCTGAAAACAAAATGTATATGTCCGGCATCGGCTTTCTTATCGAAGATATTCACCATAGATTTAAAAAAATCTGTTGAGGCTGAATCCATCCAATGAGTATCCTCAATAAATAAGATGGATCTTTCTTCCTTTATAACTCTGTAAAATATCGCGGTAGATATATCTATAAAAAAATCTTTTAAACTTGGGTCTGATACATCACCTTCAAAGTCTTTCCACGACAAGAATGACGCGTAAAGATCAGTACTTTCTTCTTCTCCTATCTTCTTCAATAATACTCTTAATTTTTTCAGCTTCGTATCTAGATTATCGAATATTCTAACATCCGCAAATCTTGAAATCAATTCCTTTACGGCAAAAAATGAATTATTCTTTGTGTAGCTTAAACAATTTACTAAAATACATTTACCGTCTTTTAATCTATCCTCAAAGAATTTATTTACAAGAACTGACTTACCTAATCCTGCCTCTGCTTTGATATTTATTAAAAAACCTTTACCTTTTCCTACAATATCTTTGTATAACTTTTGCTCTTTTTTTCTGCCGATCAGCTTAAATCGTTTACTCTTCCTTGTTTCAAGTATGTGCTTGAATGAAGATACTTCAAACAACTCTTTGACACCTTTAAGCTTCAGCTCTCTTTTGTTTTCTAACTCTATCTCTGGCACTCTATTAGAAATAGATGAAGATATTACGATTTCATTAGAATCAGCTGATGCCATTAGTCTGGCACTTAGATTTACGGCATTCCCCATAACAGTGAATTCTCTTCTATGAGAAGCACCTATTACTCCAAAATATATATTGCCGTTATTTACACCTATACGGATGTTTATTTCTTTCGGGCAGAGGTTTCTTAACTCTTCAACAGCTCTTAACGCATATTCTTCGTTCTTTTCAGTTGCAATAGGAGCACCAAAGAGCATGATAAGCTTATTGCCCTTGTCTCCCATATCTATTTTATTTATATAGCCGTTATACTTGCGTATTGTCACTGATGCTAAAGTGTAAAAGTCATCGAGGACCTTGTATTTGAATTTCTTTCCATATTCAACTCCGGTAAAATTAAGAAAGATAACTGTACAATTCCTAAGCTCTCCGGCTTTCGTACCTCCACCGGAAATTTCTCTTTCGATCAATACATCACTTATGAATTCTTTATGCCATTTAGCTTGTTTTCTTTTTATTTTCTTTAATTCAATACCTGTCTCAGTAGTTTTCGAATATTTAATCTTGTAAAAATTTTTGATCTTCTCATAATTTCTCTTATTGATTAATCCGTAAAATTCTTTTGTTACAATAATATCACCCTGAGTTGCAGAATGCTCACAATCACAAGCTGTATCAAGAGTGTCCCCTGCTATAAAATATCCCTTACTCTCTTTTCCAAGTTGACCGATTAAGGAACTACCAAAAGCTAATCCTATTTTCATCTTTAGTGAAAATGCGCCTGCAATAGTCCTTATCTTTGTAAATTCAGATATCGCTTTTTGCATTTCTATAGCAGTATTTAATACTATCTTCTTCTCTATAGCATCAGGGAAAAACACTGTAATAGCATCGCCCCCAAATTTATATACCGACCCACCTGACGAACTGACCAAGGATATTAATATCTCAAAAACATCGTTAATTATTCTTGATATTTCTTCACTACCCTCTTTTCCTTTTGCAGTAAGTTTTTCACTCATTTTAGTAAAACCCGAAATATCAGCAAACATAATGCTACCATTTTTTCTGACGAAATTCTTTTTCTTTATCTCGTTATAGATCTCTGTAAAATGTGCAGGTAAGTATTTAGATAGCATAATATAGTCCTTAATGATTAGTTAGTGGCTAGTGGCTAGTGGCTAGTGGCTAGTGGCTAGTGGCTAGTGGCTAGTGGCTAGTGGCTAGTGGCTAGTGGCTAGTGGCTAATGTGCTTCTAACCAATTATTTCCTACTCCGATGTTAACAGTGAGCGGTACTTTGAGCTTTACGACACTCTCCATTGCATCTTTTACGAACAAAGAAAATGAGTCAATCTCTTCTTCTTTTACCTCAAATATCAGTTCGTCATGTACCTGAAGTAACATTTTAGCATCAAATTTATCGATTTTACTATAAATATCAATCATTGCAAGCTTGATTATATCCGCTGATGTCCCCTGTATCGGAGCATTCACAGCGGCTCTATTTGCTGCACTTTGAATATGCTTATTTGATGATCTGGCTTCAGGTATTTCTCTTTTTCTTCCGAAAAGAGTTTTAACATAGCCGTATTGCTCCAAGTATAGAACAGTATTATCAATATATTCTTTAATCTTACTGAACTGAGCAAAATAATTATCAATAAAATCTGCGGCTTCATCAAAGCTAATATTCATATCTTCACTCAGACCAAATTTTGATTTACCATAGAGTACTGCAAAATTAGCAGTCTTAGCTTTTGATCTTAATTCTTTATCAACTTTATCGATAGGAACATTAAATAGCTTCGATGCGGTTGCTGAATGAATATCAATGTTGTTATTAAATGCTTCTATTAAATTTTCATCTCCGCAGAAATGTGCTAATATTCTTAGTTCTATCTGAGAATAATCTGCTGCAACTAATTTATACCCTTTCTTTGCTTTGAAAGCTTTCCTTATTTTCTCACCTTCAGCATTCTTGATCGGAATATTCTGCAAATTTGGATTGACTGATGATAATCTACCTGTGGAAGCTACATATTGCAGATACGATGTATGTATCCTGCCGGTGTCTGAATTGATATATTTCAATAATCCTTCTGCATAAGTGTTGTTTAACTTAGAAAGTTCTCTATATCTTAGTAAATATTCTGCAATTTCATTTCCACCTGAGGCAAGTTTATGAAGAATGCTTTGATCAGTTGAATAAGTACCGCTCTTCCCTTTCTTACCATGCTTAAGTTTTAACTTTTCAAAAAGGACTTCGCTTAATTGTTTAGGAGAATCAATGTTGAAATTTTCTCCTGAAAGTTTAAATATCTTATCTTCAAGTTTTGTAATTTCTTCCTTGATCTCATTGGACATCTTCTGCAAAAATTCTCTGTCAACGACAATACCATTTCTCTCTGCTTGGATCAAGGCCGGAATTAATGGAGTTTCTATATCTGTGAAAACTGAATTTAATTCTTTGTCTTTAGTAAATTTTTCTTTCGATCTGAAATAGAATCGAAATAGCATATCTGCCCGTTCACTGCTTTTAATAAATTCACTATATTGATCAGATCTAGGGTCTATCATTTTATAATTTAAAAATTTATATATTCTTGCAGATAAACTATGGTTAGAATTTGAGGAATACATTATATAATCGGCTATCAGTAGATCGTAGATCTTACCTTTGAATGATATTCCATGATTGTGTAAAGCATGTATCATCGGCTTTAAATTATATCCTATAAATTTCACATTTGGGTTCTCAAATATCGGGCTCAACAATTGCAAAGTTTCCTCTATGCTATCAACTTTCTCTTCGAATAAACTCAGCTGATTATCCGCCTCAGGGTTTTCTATTCCAGATATATAAGATACTTCATTTTCTTTAGTACAGATTGAGAGTCCATTGATTCTAAAGTTTAAAGGATTTGTCCCTGAAAGATCAGCAAAGATAGATAATTTCTTTTTATTTTTGATCTCTTTTATTAATACTTCAACTTCTTCAATACTTTTAATCTCAATATATTTCTGCACTCCTGCATCATATTCAAGTACTTTTTCAAGCTTTGTTTCAATTCCTTTATTCTCTTCAAGATACCTGAGAAGCTTCTTCATATTCAGCTTATAAAAATAATCTGCCAACTTCTCATAGTCATATTTTTCAACATGTGAATCTTCAATGTTAAAATCAATCTCTACATTTGTGTCTATTGTAACTAATTCCTTAGACAGATCTGCCAGATCTTTATTATTCTTCAATGATTCTCGAACAGCGTTACCTTTGATATTATCTAAATTCTCATAGATATTATCCATGTTATCAAATTCTAATAGAAGTTTTATTGCTGTCTTCTTTCCTACCTTTGGAACACCTGGAATGTTATCAGAGTTATCTCCCATTAATGCCAAGTAATCAATTATCTGATTAGGATATAGTTCGAATTTCTCTTTTATTCC
>WTAK01000363.1 GCA_013139625.1 Candidatus Delongbacteria bacterium
AACAAGATGTAGTAATAATTTTGGATGCAGGCAATATCCCGAAAAACTGATCCCTAAGGTTATTATAAGTGCTTTATCAAACAGAGGAATGACGATCCATGGAGATGGTTCTTACGTAAGATCATGGGTACATGTAAAAGATCATTGTGACGCAATACTAGAACTAGTTGAAAGTAAAAGTCGTAACGAAGTATTTAATATTTGTTCGGGTGATGAAGTGTCAAATCTAGATGTTGTAAACTTAATTTATAAAAGAATGGGTATTGAACCTAACCTTCAATTTGTCGAGAATAGATGGGGGCAGGATCTAAGATATGCAATTTCAACAGAGAAAATAGAAAAGGCCATTAATTGGAAATCCAAATTATTATTAAATGATACTATTGATGAGGTAATCCAATTCTATAAGGATAAGTATGAAACAAATTCCTAAGCATGGAGATGATAGAGGGTTCTTGATCGAATTTCTAAGAGAAGATGATAATTTCTTGAATTTCAAAGGTCAAATCTACGCATCAACTATCGCACCTGATACGATCAGGGGAAATCACTACCATAATGATAAAACTGAAGTGTTTACGGTGATGAAAGGTGTGCTAAAAGTATTAGTTCAGCACATTGAATCAAAAGAAATTAAAGAATATATTCTAGATAGTTCTGGCAAGGAGCTTGATAGAATTGTAGTTGAACCAAAATATGCTCATACATTCATAAACATTGGAACAGAAGAAGTCGTATTGTTAGCCTGGGGAGACCATATACATGATCATTCTGGTCCAGATCAACACGAATTCATTATTAAAAACTAAATTAAAGACTAAATATGAAAAAAATACTTCTATTTGTTTTAGGAGCAATGGCATTCATTTACTCACAATCCAATGCACCTACTCTTATCCCGATGACAGATAAAGCGACATATGATTATTTGGAATATTTGAATATTTCAGGTATAATCGATATTGAATTTACAGGAATGAAGCCGTATAGAAGTGATGAGATATATGAAAAACTTATTAAGATTAAAGACTCTGATTATAAAACTAAGAATTTCGTAGAGAGATTTAAAGAAGAATATATTCAAAAAGACAATAAATTCGGAAAAATAGAATCGAAAAATACTACAGGTTGGTTTGACCCGTATGTTAATTTATACTATGTTTCTCAAAATGCATTAGAGAAGCCATTATACATAAAATTTAACACTTATAATTATATATTGAGTTCTCAACCTGATAGAGGTTATAAATACCCTGATATTTCTCAAAAAATATTAGATGGTGGGATTAAGGCCTATTTTGGGTATAAAGAATTTCTATCACTTAGTACAAATTCGGGTGTAATGATCAAGCCCAGTTATGTAAATAAAATGAGAGATGAGTTTGAAGTTCTAAACTTGGTACCTTCAGGTGGTGAGGCGGATTTTTCAAGTGAAGATCACACTGAAACATCGCTTCTATTATCAGGAGAGGGTATTAGTTTTTCTATTGGAAAATATCCTTTATCATTGGGTGCGGGGAATATGCATTCACTTACATTATCTCGACAAAAGGCATACTATGAGAATATGATTTTTTCAATTTCAAGTGATAGAGTAAAATTTAGTACGGTAACAGGATTTCTACTAGCAGATTCCCAAACGAGAAAAGAAACGGCAGATCCCTATTACATAATAACCAATGCGGATCCCACATCAAGAGGTTCAGATTATTTTAAAAGAGAAAAATATTTATCAGCCCATAGACTAGAATGGAAAGCTTTAGACAATTTGAGTTTTGGAATAAATGAGATGGTCATAATGGGTGACAGAACTATAGAGATGGGGTATATGCTGCCGATCCTTCCACTTTTCTGGATGGGACACTATTATGGAGATCACGATAATTCCCTGATAAGTTTTGACCTTAAGTATAAACCTTTCAAGAATTTTTCTTTCTTCAGTGAGATATTATTTGATGATGAAACTTTCACAGAAAGCTGGACTGAAAATTATATGAACAAATGGGCTGTTTCAGCAGGTTTAACGAATACGAATTTTCTAACTATAAGCGGATTGACATTTGATTTCGAATATGCAAGAGTTGAACCTTATGTTTACGGGCATAAATATCATATAAACAGGTATATGAATTTAGATTACTTTATGGGAATGCCTGCAGGCCCTGATAGTGAAACTTTAAACTATAAATTAAAGTATTTTTACGATTTTGATAAAACTATAGAAGTTGGATATTTAAGAGAAAATCGAGGTGAACCTAAGTGGGGAGAATGGGACGCTCCGTTGAGTTATAGGTATGCAGTGGTGGATAAGGTTTTTCTGAGAGGCACTGTCGAAAAAAAGAATTACTATTACATAGATCTGGAATACAAATATAATAAATACTTGTCGATGAACTTATTCTATTCTCATACGGATATAATAAATTATAATCATAATTTACCAAGATATGATGAAATCTGGTTTGATGGATTTGTTTCTTCTGTAGTTACAACTGATTATGCTACTACTAGTGATTATTATGAAGCTTACTATCAAGAAAAAAGAGATTATATAAACAATTATTATTCAACAGTGATCGAACCAACAAAAACAAACCAAGTATATTCAAATAATACATTTGCAATAAAGTTAAACTTCGTAATAAAAAATTATTTTAAGAGTATTTTTAAATGAAAACCATAGAATTAGATATTCAAGGACCTTTGATAATTGAAACAAATATTTTTCCTGATAATAGAGGGTGTTTTTATGAGTCATTTAATATTAAAAAATTATCAGACCTTGGAATAAAGAATAATTTTGTTCAAGATAATGTATCAGAATCGAAGAAAGGTGTAGTAAGAGGTCTTCATTATCAGTTAAATCCTTTCTCGCAGGCTAAATTGATCATAGTGCTATCAGGTAAGATATTAGATGTAGTTGTAGATATCCGTAAAGGTTCTCCGACATTTGGAAAACATCTTTCAGTTGAGTTAGCATCCAAAGATCATAAAATTCTTTTTATTCCTAAAGGGTTCGCTCACGGATTCATAGCTCTTGAAGATGAAACTATCGTTCAGTATAAATGTGATGGGTATTATTCTCCGGAGCATGAAAGAGGTATAAACATTACAGATCCAATTTTAAATATCAACTTGAATTATCCCAAAGATAAGATCATTATTACCGATAGAGACCTTCAATTTCCTTTATTCGATAAAGCTGAAATGAATTTTATTTACGAGGCCTAAATGAAGTATTTTATTTCTGGTGCAAACGGTCAATTAGGAAGAGAAATACAGGATTCAGCTAAAGAATATAAAAATTCTGAATTTTAATTTTTCGGAAGAGAATTAGATATTTGCAACAAAGAACTTCTCAAAGATCATTTCAGAGAAAATACCAATTACGATTATTTTATAAATTGTGCAGCATATACTGATGTCGAAAAAGCTGAACAAGAATCTGAAATAGCATTTGAAGTTAATTTTAGATCGCTCGAAAATATTGTTAAGCTATCTAATCAATATAATTTTACGGTAATACATATTTCTACAGATTTTGTTTTTGATGGTAATAAAGATTCTGCATACAATGAAAATGACAAGCCTAATCCTTTGTCAATTTACGGAGAGAGTAAATGGAAAGGAGAGCAATTTATCACAGATAATTGCAAGAAATATATAATCATCAGAACTTCATGGCTGTATTCAAAGTATGGAAATAATTTCGTAAAGAAAATTATAGATATTAGCAGAAGAAATGATAGAATAAGTGTTGTCTCAGATGAAGTAGGAACTCCTACCAATGCTGCAGATCTAGCAAAA
>WTAK01000204.1 GCA_013139625.1 Candidatus Delongbacteria bacterium
AACTACGAATTCTTTGAAGAATGGTTTATCGTACTTAATATCAAAACCATCTATTTCAGATATCTTCTTTGCAAGATAATGACTTCTCCAATAGCAATTTTCTGCTACTTCTTAGAGACCTTCTTCACCCATTGTACTCATGTATATAGCTGCTGTCAAAGCGCAAAGAGCTTGATTCGAACAAATATTAGAAGTTGCTTTATCTCTTCTAATATGCTGCTCACGTGTTTGCATAGTAAGAACAAAGCCTCTTTTTCCATCTGTATCTTCAGTAACTCCTACAACTCTACCAGGGATCTTTCTCATGAGTTTTTTTGATGTTGCGAAAACACCGAGATAAGGTCCACCAAATCCTTGTTGTAATCCTAAAGCTTGACCTTCAGCTACAACAATATCTGCTCCGTATTCACTAGGCTTCTTGAAAAGTCCTACACTGATAGGATCTATTGATACGATCAATAAAGCTTTCTTAGAATGTACTAAGTCTGCTAATCCTTCAAGATCTTCCAAATTACCGTAAAAGTTCGGAGTCTGTACAATAACGCAAGCAGTTGTATCATCTATTTTGCTTTCATATTCTGCTAGAGAAACTGTTCCATTATCTTCATTTACAAACTCGATGCTATATCCAACTGAATTTGTAAAAGTCTTAACAACTTCCGTATTAGCCGGATTTACAGTTGATGCGATCAATATTTTATTTTTTCTAGTTTGTCTGCAAGCTAATATTGCTGCCTCAGCCATAGAAGAAGCTCCATCATACATTGATGCATTACTAACATGCATTCCTGTAAGGTTACATATCATTGTTTGGTATTCATATATAGACTGGAGTGTTCCCTGACTTACTTCTGCCTGATAAGGAGTGTAAGCTGTTTGAAATTCTGGTCTACTAGCTAGATAGCCTGTAATTGATGGAATGTAATGATCGTATGAACCTGCACCTAAGTAAGATGTCATATTAGCAGTGTTTAGATTTTTAGCTGCTAACTTACTCATTTCTTTTGTTATTTCATATTCACTTATACCATCAGGTAAATCAATTCTACATTCAGCTTTAAATTCTTCAGGAATATCTTTTAATAATTCATTAAAATCTGATACTCCGATAGCTTCCAGCATTTCTTCTCTGTCTTTATCTGTGTTTGAAATATATGGCATTTCTTTTACCTACTTTATGAAAGTTAAACTAATCTATTGTTGCTTTATAACGAAGGTTAAACTAAACTATTGTCGCCGTGTAAGCATCAGGCTTCATCAATCCATCAAGTTCAGAAGTATCTGAAAGTTTTATTTTTAGGATCCATCCACCTTTGTAACATTCACTGTTTACTAGTTCAGGATTATCTTCCAAATTTTCATTAATTTCTACAACTTCACCGGATACAGGAGAATATATATCTGAAGCTGCTTTTACAGCTTCGATTACACCAAGGCTATCACCTTTAGCGAAAGAATCTCCAACCTCAGGAAGTTCTACATAAGTAATATCTCCCAATTGTTCCTGAGCATACTCAGTTATACCAATAGTTACTACATCACCGTCAACCTTACAATACTCGTGAGCGTCAGTGTAAAGAAGTTCTTGTGGAAAGTTCATTTTGTTGCTCCTAATATAATTTAATTAATAATTATTATTTTACTTAGAACCATAATCGCCTAATTCGTAATTATTACCATCTGAAGAATCAAGGCCTTTTAATCTTCTTTCAAAGTCAGTTGGAGTTGAAGCAGCCTTAATTGCTTCATCGTGAGAAATCAGCCCTTTATCATATAGTCTGAATACACTTTGATCAAATGTATGCATACCATAGATAGTTTCACCTTTTTCAATAGACATTTTGATATCTGCTGCTTTTTCAGGATCGATAATTGCTTCTTTGATAGTTTCGTTTGATATCAATATTTCAGTCGCAGGAACACGACCTTCGCCATCTCTGGTTTGGATCAACCTTTGAGATATAATCGCTTTTAAAGTTACAGCTAATAAATTCCTGATCTCATTTTGAAGATCGCCCGGGAAGAAAGACAATATTCTACCTATAGTTTGAGATGCATCAGTTGTGTGAAGTGTCGTAAAAACTAAGTGTCCTGTATTCGCTGCTCTAATTGCAGTGTACATACTTTCACTATCTCTGATCTCACCGATCATAATAATATCAGGATCTTGTCTAAGTAAATATCTTAATGAACCTGAATAAGATTCTGTATCACTACCAACTTCTCTCTGATGAATAATAGATTTCTTATCCCGAAATAAGAATTCGATAGGATCTTCAATTGTTATAATATTGGCTCTTTTATTTTGATTCACATACTCTAACATTGCAGCAATCGTTGTTGATTTACCGGAACCAACCGTACCGGTAACAATTACCAAACCTCTATTATTCATTGATATTTTTTTTAGAACATCTGGCAGATGTAATTCATCAATAGTTTTTATATCAAAAGGAATAGCTCTAATAGCAATAGCAATTGTTCCTCTCTGCTTATATACATTTACTCTGAATCTACCTACTCCCTTTACACCAAAACCAAAATCAGCTTCTTTTTTCTCTGCAAAGGTTTCTTTCTCTTTTTTACCCATTAATTCATTGGCAATAGCGATCATATCATCCATATTTACGCTTTCTTCACCCCAGTCAACAAGCTCACTATTTACTCTAAAAATTGGTTTGATACCAACTTTTAAATGAATATCAGATCCACCACTTTCAATTAGAGCACCAAACATCCTATTAAGATCTATCATAATAACTCCTAAATTAATTATAATTCTATAGAATTATGAATATAAATTCTTATTACATATTAATCAATAATATTTTCAATAAAAATATGGAAATAATAAATGTATCTAGAATTCGTATACACTAATTTTATTATCTTCAAAATCAACAGCATAC
>WTAK01000449.1 GCA_013139625.1 Candidatus Delongbacteria bacterium
GCTATTACTCTACATTCCTGTAAGAAATTCAATTTTGATGAAAGTTCTTTTATCTTAGCAGCATCTTCATCACTTATAATGATATCAGCCTTATTTGTACCTTTTACTCCAATAGCATTTATTACTAGTGGATTACCGACAACTCTTGAATTTTGTTTAGCTTTTTCAACATCCTTTAAATATCCAAGCATTCCCTGCTGAACAGCAAACTCTTTAGAAACATTTGCACTACCGTAAACTTCAGCTCCTGCTTTGCTGAATACTTTAGGAGATAATGCAGGTCTCAATTGAACTGCTCTACAGTCTACTATCAAACCAGTGTAAACACCCGGTGTTACAATATCTGAAAGTTTATAATCAGCTTCTCCGACTACCGCAGCATCCGCATCAAAACTTTGACCACCCATTGCAATATCACTAAGATCACCACTTAAACTCATAACAACGGTAACCTCAACTGATCCATCTTCAAAATAATGAGGTTTCCCTACCATTTTAAATGCTTTTGCAATACCTTCCACCTGAGTTTTAACAACATCGGAAGTAGTCATATAATTTTCTACAGTACTCTCACTTGAAAGATACATTCCTTTAACAGTAGCTAACATATCTCTAATAGCATACATTTTAGCTGCATTGATAGCTCCGGCTCTTTTAACTGCCATATTTGGAGCATCAGGATTTGGAGCACCAATACCAGTTGCTGTAATAGTTCTATTTGCCCAATCGATACCATTAACAACTATTGGTTCTACAGGTTCTTGAATAACAGTTTTAACAACATTCACAATCGGTGGAGTCACTACTTTTTCAACAATCGGCTCTATCTTCTTTTCTACGATAGGTTCCGGTTTTACTTCTTTTCTCACTTCTTCTTTAACCGTGGCTGTTGAACAACCGACAGTAGCTAAGAACGATATTGAAACTAAGAATAATATAAATTTTTTCATTTTTTCAACCTTTTATTTAATAATCGCTATAACTCTACATTCACGTAAAAAATTCAAGTTAGCTGACAATTCTTTAACTTTTGCAGCATCTTCATCACTTATAACAATATCAGCTTTGTTAGTTCCTTGTACACCAATTGCTTTGATGATATAAGGATTATTCTGAACTCTTGAAGTTGCTTTTGCTTTTTCAATATCTTTTAGATATCCAAGCATTCCCTGTTGAACTGCAAAATCTCTAGAAACATTTGCACTTCCGTAAATTTCAGCACCAGATTTACTTAAAATTTTTGGAGCAAGTGCCGGTCTAAGTTGAACATCGCTGCAATCAATTATCAAACCAGTGTAAACATCTGGAGAGCCAACAATATCTGAAAGTTTGTAATCAGCTTCGCCAACTGGTGCACTTCCATCAAATGATTGTTCTTTCATGATAAGAGCACTAAGATCTCCATCAATGCTCATCTCAACTGTAACTTCAACTGATCCATCTTCAAAATACTTAGGTTTGCCTACCATTCTGTAAGCCTTTGCAATACCTTCTACTTGAGTTTTTATGACATCAGAAGTAGTCATATAATTTTCAACAATGCTTTCACTGGAAAGATACATTCCTTTAATCGTAGCTACAAGATCTCTTACTGCATACATTTTGGCAGCGTTTATTGCACCTGCTCTTTTTGCTGCCATATTAGGCATATTCGGATTTGGTGCTCCGATACCACTTGCTGTTACAACTCTTCTTTCCCAGTCGATATCTCCTTGAGCAAAAAGCGAAAGGATCATGATCAACATTGTAATGATCGTTAACTTCTTCATAAATTACCTCTTTGTTTCGTTAATTTATTTTAATTTTTATTTCAAACCTCTTTTTCTATCACGCATTTTATTCCATTTAACCCAATCAGTTGCTTCTTCCTTATCTTTTGCAGAAAAATCACCTGCTGAAATTACTTTCCCTGTTCTATCAAATTTAATTGATTGCATATTCTTAACAACATATACCCATTCTTTAAGTGATACTTCTTTAGGTCCCGATACTTCTTTTGGTCCAAATGTTTGTTTCGGTGCTTTGAATTCTCTTACTGATTTTGGAGCTAATGAATTCATGTTATTCTTTGAATTTGATATCTTAACTTCTCCGTGATAAACTTTCATCTCAGTAATATCACCGACTTTTGACATTCTAAAGTTAGTACCTGTAATTGCGGCAGCGGCAATATCTGTGTCCATCATAAATTCACTTTCATCATCAACTGAGTTTATTTGAGCCCAAAGATCACCTTCTTCAAGGATTATATTTGTTTTCTGCTTACCATCTTTTGCTTCTTCATACAATGCCACAAGATCAATCGTCGTTTTAGGAGCTAACCTAAGAATATCCATTCCCGCAAGCTCAAGTTCAGCTCTGGATTTCTTCATTGTTCTATATGATTCTCCTGATCTTACTTTTGCTTTTTCTGCAACATTTATTTTCCAGTCACTTTCTTCAACAGCTTTCTTTCTTACTTTCCCTTCTACGTAAGAAACGACACCTTTTTCATCAGTATATGAAGCCTTCGGTTTCTCTTCAGTGACCGGCATCACAGCATCTGCAATTTCTTCGCTTATGGCTTCAGAAACTATTTTTTCAGGAGTTTCTACTTTTTCAATCACTTCAATTTTTTCTTCAACAATAACTTCGGCAATGATATCATTGGAGGCAGCTGCTTTACTCTCTTCCACCCTTATTTGGTCATCGCTTACAGTATCCACACTTTTACATGATAACTGTATTAGTAAGGCCATTGATAGCAAAATTATACCTATATATCGCATTGATCTTTTCCTCATTTTATTTCTTCTTTTCTTATATTAATGTTATATAATGAACCTACAATATTGCAAAACTAGACTGTTTTGTCAACATAAAAAAAACAAATTATAGTGATTTTAGGCACAAATCATAAGTTGGTCACTTATGTAGGGGACGCAGATCTGCGTCCCCTACTGTTTAAAATCGTTTTTCTTTACCGTGACAGTAAGGTAATGACCCCTTGTTATCATAGTAATCCTGATGGTAATCTTCAGCACCATAGAATTCAGCAATTTGTTTAATAATTGTAGCTACATCATAGCCTTTAGATTTAAGTATGTCGATCAGATTTTCAGTAATAATTTTCTCTTCGTCATTTGAATAGAATACTACTGATTTATACTGTTCTCCAATATCTGGGCCTTGACCATTCGTCTGAGTAGGATCATGGATCTCAAAAAATTCCTTTGCTAATGTCTCAAAATTAGTTTTTCTATCATCGTAAATAATTTCGACACTTTCATAATGACCAGTAGTTCCGGAGGTAACATCACGATAGGTCGGATCATCTACATGTCCGCCCATGTAACCCGAAACAACATCTATAACTCCATCTATTTTCTCCATGTAATATTCCACACCCCAGAAACATCCACCAGCAAAATATGCCCTTTTGGTATTCTCTCCTGGGATAAAATCTATTGAAACAGAGTTTACACAATGTCTAGTATTTTTGTCTGTTAAATTTTCGCCTTCGAATACATGCCCTAAATGGGCTCCGCATTTTACGCAAGTAATCTCAGTTCTTCTTCCATCTCGATCTACAGTCCTTTTAACAGCATTTTCTATTTCATCATCAAAACTGGGCCAGCCACAACCTGAGTTGAACTTATCTTCAGATTTATATAAAGGCGTATTACACTGTCTACAACTATACATTCCTTTTTCGTAGAATTTATCATATTTACCACTAAAGGCCATTTCGGTTCCCTTGTGTATAATAACTCTTTCCTCTTCAGGTGTGAGATCGTTTAATTTCATATCTGTCATTTTACTCCCCTTGCTTCCATTGATAGCTAAGACAGCCATATATATCGTTATGAGAACCGGCATTAAATATTTCATAACACTATCCTACTTCTTATACATTTTTTGAGCGATCTCCATCATTCTTTTCTGAACTTTAACCATATCTTCTTCACTAAGTTTTTCCATCTTGCCTTCCCATTTCTTAGACCACTCTTCCATCTCTTTACCCATTTTTGCCAGTTCTTCATCTACTTTGCCATCTACTTTGCCATCTCCTTTTGCAGCTTTTTCCATCAATGGCATATACTTTGTCATCATCTTTTCATACTGATCAAGCATGGCATCCATATCACTTGTTTTACCACAACTTATAACAGACATTGTTACTACAAATAATAAGACCAACATTGCGCTACTGAATTTCTTAAACATTACTGACTCCTGTATTTAGTATTTTTTGTTCATCTGAT
The DNA here is from genome assembly GCA_013139625.1 of Candidatus Delongbacteria bacterium. Taxonomy (GTDB): domain Bacteria; phylum UBA4055; class UBA4055; order UBA4055; family UBA4055; genus WTAK01. The sequence continues at coordinate 4,245 of WTAK01000449.1, forward strand.
ATATAATTCGAATCTAAAAATAAATCAAGGAAAGAAAAAAGGGATAAAGCTTAGTTTATCCCTTTCAAATTGTTATAGTAAGTGCTTAGGAGCACTTACTATAACCACAACTGTGGCATGTCATACACCCTTCTTGCATAATCAAAGAACCATTACACTTTGGGCAGATAGATCCACTCTTTGCTATAGTGTTCTTTGGCTCATCAGCCTTTGGAGTTTCAACTTTTTCTCCGTAATATCTCTTCAATATTTTCCCGATACCATCAGGCATTGAAAGTATTTGTTCTCCATTATGCCATACCGGAGCAGGTCCACTGATTCCAATAAGTTGCTTTTCAATAACTCCAATATCAACACCTGCTCTCAATGATAAGGAAACCATACGACTGATCGCCTCACTCATTGCTGCTGCATTTCCACCGGCCTTACCAATTGATGCAAATACTTCAAAAGGTTTACCTTCATCGGTATTAACTGTCACATACATTGTTCCTTCACCAGTATTAACCTTGTAAGTTTTACCTTCCATAACATCAGGTCTTCCCATTGGTACGTGCCCTGCTTCCTCAGCTTCAGCTTTTCTATCCTCGTTGGTCTTTGTACCTGTATTTAGAACTTGGAATGGACGACATCCATCTCTGTAAACTGTTATACCTTTACATGCTGATTCATACGCTTGAAGATAAGCATCTCTGATATCATCTTTAGTTGCTGAATTATCAAAATTAACTGTCTTACTTATTGAACTGTCAACATACTCTTGGAAACCTGACTGCATAGCAACATGATAGTATGGTGAAATTTCCTGTGAAGTTACAAATATATCTTTTAGCTCTTGAGGTATCTCATCTATATTCTCAAGTCTTCCAACTTCTGATATTTTTTCCATAAGTTCATCTGTATAAATCCCTCTATCAACTAAAGCTTCTTTTAAAATAGGATTTACATAAAGAAATTTATTATCATCCATTACCTGCTTAACATATACTAATGCAAAATTAGGCTCAATACCACCGGAAGTTTCTGCCAACATACCAATAGTTCCTGTTGGAGCTACCGTTGTCACATTAGAGTTTCTCATTGGGTTTTTATAGATAGATTTATCAATATTCGGGAATGACCCTCTTGTTTCTGCCAACTTTTGTGATGCCTCAGTTGCATTTCCATGGATAAATGCCATCAATTTTTTACCAAGTGTAACACCTTGATCACTGTTATAAGGAATTTCTAACTTAAAAAGTAAATCTGCAAAACCCATAACACCAAGACCGATATTTCTGTTTGCTTTCGCTATATCGTAGATCTTTTCGATAGGATATTTACCGACTTCGATCACATTGTCTAAGAAAAGAACTGAATCTTCTACAACACCTTTCAATCTGTCCCAATCAATAGAATTATCTTTTTTTACGAAGAAATTACTTACGTTGATTGAACCTAAATTACAGCTACCGTAAGGCAGTAGAGGTTGTTCTCCACATGGGTTAGTTGCTGCTATCTTACCAACTCCGGGGATCGTATTGCCTTTGTTTACCTTATCAATGAAAACGATACCAGGTTCTCCTGTTGACCATGCATGATGAACGATTGCATCCATCACTTCTTGAGCATTCTTTTTACCCAATGGCTTTTCTTTATGATATAAAGTATAATCAGTACCTTCCTTGTATGCTTTCATGAAATCATCTGTGATTGCAACTGAAATATTAAAATTTGTAAGCTTTGAAGTATCTTCTTTACAGCTGATAAAACTCATTATCTCTGGGTGATCAACTCTAAGAATACCCATATTGGCTCCTCTTCTAACTCCACCCTGCTTGATAGTTTCTGTGGCAGCATTAAAAACTGACATGAAACTGATCGGTCCACTTGCTGTTCCTGCTGTTGTTTGAACATTTGATCCTGTAGGTCTTAAATTACTGAAGTCAAATCCTGTTCCACCTCCAGATTTATGGATCAAGGCAGCATCTCTTACCGTTGTAAAAATATCATTCATAGAATCTTCTATCGGCAATACGAAACATGCACTAAGATTTGGCAATTCTCTACCTGCATTCATTAATGTAGGAGAATTAGGGAAAAAGTCTTTCCTTGCCATTAATTTATAGAATTTTTCTTCTGTCTTCTTTAATTCTGTGGCAGACATTTTTGGACATGCCTTTTTACTACCGGCAGCAATAGCTTTTGCAACTCTGATGAAAAGATCTCTTGGTTCTTCGATCGGCTCTTTTGTATCAAGGTCTTTTATCAGGTATCTTTTATTTAAAATCACGAGAGAATTTTCAGTAAACTCTATATCGGGAAATCTTTTGTAATCTGTGTTTTTTGCTGCGGCTTTTTTTGTTTTCTTCTTCTGAGGCATAACCATCTCTCCGTGGTGAAAATTTATTATAATTTTTTAATATGTGTAATGATTTACATCCAGGTCGTTGTGTAAAACGGAGAAGATTTTCTCTGTCTTAGTATGTTTCGTGGATCGAATAGCAATATACGGAACAAATAAATTACTTGTCAAGGATTATTTCTAAAAAAACACTACATGTTGTGGTATTGTTTTAATTCGAACACTATATAGTGTGGTTTTGTGCCTAAATGAAAAATAGAAAATAGTACTGAAAATCAAAAATACATTTACATAAAATACGAAAGTTTGTAGAGATAAATGACTATGGTATATGTTAAAAATATTTGTGATGGAAGATCGAATACTCGTAGTATTTATAACCCTGTACTTTCTTCAATCAATTTTTTAAATTCGTTTTGAAAATTGCTTACTAAGTCTTGATTACTTTTTTTCCACCGATTAAATAATCTTGAATTTCCCTTCCCAAAAAGAGGAGCGAAACTTTTATCTCTAAACCATCTCTTCACTGTGGATAAATCACTACTACGATATTTTTTAAAACAGGTTTGTTTCACCAAATTTAAATCATTATCTTCTATCCAAAAATCATCTTCATCTTTTAAATTATTCAAAAAATGATAAAATATTATTTCTGGTGGTTTTAAACCAGGAAGGATTATTGTTCTTGGTGGTAGTTTTTTAACTTTATATTTATCACTACAATCACCATCTAAGACAAAATACACTTCTTCAAATATTTTATGTTTTGATTCTGCTAAATTACTTATTTCACCATCTGATATGGGACCTTTTTCAATATGTAATACATTTTTTAAAGAAGTTCCATTTACTAAGTTTTTACACCATAATTCAGCGACTTTATCCTCAGTGATAACATTTATTTTCTTTATCTTATTTTTTTGTCCAGTATCGGATTTTATTTTATTTTTTAAAAAACTGATTTTAGGATTAATTTTGTTATTAATTTTACTGTCCTTTAATTCTAAATAATTAATTTTTGTAAAATTCCCAACTTTATCAGATAGGTATTCAAGTATCTCTAATGAATGAGTTGTAAAAATTATTTGTAGATCAATTTCTTTTGCCAATTTGTATAAATTCTCTACTAGCATTAACTGAGAACCCGCATAAAGTGTTGCATCTAATTCGTCAATTAAAAGTATCCCTCCGTTATAATTAACTTTTAATTCTTTTTTAAGTCTTTTAAAAGATAGAATTGCTGAAATTATTTGCCCAATATTATCCTGTCCTGCAGAATTACCAAGATGACCATATTTATTAGTTTTCATTGCGAATATGTCTTTATTCGTAGATTTTATTCTTTCAGAATCGATTGTTTTATCTAGAAGTATTAATATTTCTTTTGATAATTTTGAAAATATATTTTTTTCTTCTAACTCAACATTTTTTTTTGATATTTTTTTTTTTGTCGCTAAAGGAATTAACCTTTTCAAACCTAAATAAATAACTGGAAAATCAATTGCATTCCCCCTTTTACCCTCATCGAAATCTACTCTATACCTTTCTTTCCCTTTTTCAGTTACAGGTAAATGCCTAGTTCTCATAGTCTTAATTTTTTCAATTGTATGATTATTTAATAACGAATCTTCTTTGTTTTCTAAATGTTTGTAATGTAACGATACTTTATACTTTTTATCATAATCATATTCTTTACAAAATCTAAATATCTCTATATACTTTGATTTAAATTTCTTACCTGTAATTGTCTCATTTTCCCCTTTATAATCAAAAGCTTGAGCAATCCAACCTAATAAAGATGATTTGCCAGTACTATTCTGACCAGTAATAACAGTTAAACATTCACCAAATTCAATTACCTGATCATCAATATGTCTAAAATTTTCAACATGAAGTTTCGTAATTTTCATCTAATACCCAAGTTTTATTATTGATTAAAATTCATTACCCTTTTTCGATAATTAGAATATCAATATACAGCTTAAGTAAAATGTAAGTCAAGTAATATTTATGTTATTGGAAAATTGCTGTGGATTAAATGATGATAAAATTCATAGAATATTTAGAAAAGATATATTTACTTCTTCTTCCCTAAATATTCCAATACATCTTTATAAATAACATTCGCAAATTGTCGAGCAAATTCAACCGGAACCGCATTCCCGATCATCTTATAACCATTCGCAATACTATCATACTTAAATAAGAAATTATCCGGAAAAGTTTGAATTCTCGCACACTCACGAACTGAAAGCCTTCTATACAAATGCTCTTTTTCAGGAACAAAAACTCTTATATTTTGCTCAATAAATTTCATTTTAGGAGCTTGAGGATGAATAGGAGCATGTCTTCCACCAGCTTGAATAGTAAAACTAGGCTCATCCCAACTTCTTACACGATTTCTAGACATATAAATAGTAGAAAATCCACCATTCATATATTCATTGTTTGGTGCTGTAAGATTTTTATCACCATTAGTATAATTCTTTTCTTTTGCAGGTTTTGCATCTTTCAAATCCCAAATTGCATCTTTCAAAGTAGGATTTGGAGATATTGGCTTAGGAGGTATGAATTTTTTCTTCATTTTATTATGATAACCTATAACAATAACTCTTTTTCTATCTTGAGGAACTCCATAATCATTTGCATTGAATAATTCATATGTAACATTATAGTCTAAAGCTCTAAATTCTTTTAAAATATTCTCGAATGCTTCTTTATGTCTCATCATTAAAATACCTGAAACATTTTCAGCTAGAAAAAATAATGGTTTCTTTTCCTTTAGAATTCTAATGTATTCGTAAAATAACTTACCTCGGTTGTCATTAATTCCTCTTCCCGCACCAGCTTCACTCCAACTTTGGCAAGGCGGTCCACCGATAATACCAATAGAATCCGGAACTTCCGAAGAAGGAATATTCGTAATACTTCTCTTATCTAGTTCTGATTTTGGAAAATTATGCTGAAAAGTATCCCAGATAGTTTTATCATATTCGTTTGCCCAAATAGTATCAAA
>WTAK01000452.1 GCA_013139625.1 Candidatus Delongbacteria bacterium
TATATATATTTTTTATATACATAAATTCATTAAAGGATTAGCGAAATTACCTAATGAACAAATATTCAGTGTTGCTGATTCTCAATTACCATCAGTAACGATCATTGTGCCAGCTCGTAACGAGGAAGACTATATTGAAAGAACAATGATCTCTCTGCTTTATCAAGATTATCCTAACGATAAATTTCATATTATTGCAATTGATGATAGGTCCAAAGATCGTACGGGTGAAATACTTGATTCTTTGAAAGTAAATTCCACCAATGTTGATGTTATTCATATTACTGAAGTTGCTTTGAATGTATCTCCCAAGAAGAACGCAATTCTAACTGCAGTGAAAGAATGTAAGACCGATTATGTTATCACCACAGACGGAGACTGTCTACATCACAAATTATGGCTAAGATCGATGGTAAATCCAATCATTGGATCAACTGATGATAATATCGGCATTGTAGCCGGAATGACTATTTTTGTAAAAGAAAAATATTCTTCAGCCTGGGAAAAAACATGGCAATCAATGCAAAATATTGACTATATCTCACATTCATTACTCGCAGCGGGAGCAATTGGCTGTGGTAAAGGATTCACGGCTAATGGAAGCAATTTATTAGTAAAAAAAGAATTATACAATGATGCTTCGGGAGTTAAATCAAATGTAATATCCGGAGATGATTTCTTTATCATTCAGCAAGCTGAAAAATCTGGGTATCAGATAAGATTTGCGCTTAACGATGAATCTGTAGTTCATAGCTATCCTGTTGATACTATTGAGGGTCTTGTTGATCAGAGAGCCAGATGGGCTTCAAAAACAACCAGCTCTTCAAGATTTGTATTAGCATTTGCATTGAATACATTCATCTTCTATATCGGTCTGACAATACTATTTATCTTAGCAATAATAAATCAGGTGCCTTTTAAGGTATTCTTATCTTTATTAGCATTGAAGATAATCCCTGAGACAATATTCTTATCATACGGATTTGGCAGGATGGGATTTGAACTTAAAAATAGATACTATATACTTTTACAGATTTTTCATATACCTTTCAACTTGTTTGCAGCACTAAAAGGCAAATTTCTCGGGTTCAAATGGAAGGGAATCAATTATAAATAGCATGATAAAGTAAATTAACAATTAGGAATAACATGGCAATGAGCAACGTAGTGGCGATCGTAGGTAGACCAAATATCGGCAAATCAACTCTTTTCAATAGGCTTACTAAAACGAGAGAAGCGATCGTTGATAACACATATGGTGTTACCAGAGATAGAAAATATGGTCCCGTTGAATGGGATGGAAGAACATTTTCTCTAATAGATACAGGTGGATTTGTACCTGATACTAAAGAATTTTTTGAAAGCATGATCAATACACAAATTGAAATTGCATTGGATGAAGCTGAGCACATAATTTTTTTATTAGACGTTGAAACTGGCATTTCGGCTATAGATCAAGAAATTGCAAATAAGCTAAAAAAATCCGGTAAAAGAGTGACTCTCGCAGTGAATAAAGTTGATAATAGTGCTAGAGAAAATGATGTTGTTGAATTTTATAACCTTGGCTTAGGTGACCCTATTGGTATCTCCGCATTGGGCGGTAGGAATGTTGGGAATATGTTGGATACAGTTACCGATCACATAACTCCGGATAGTGAGATCGTAGAGGTAGAAGATAATAGATTAAAGATCGCTATTATTGGAAAGCCTAATGTTGGTAAATCATCACTTGTGAATGCTTATCTTAAACAAGACAAGATGATCGTTTCTAATGTCCCCGGAACAACAAGGGACTCTGTTGACTCAGTTCTTAATTACAAGAATCAGGAAATTCTTCTAATTGATACTGCAGGATTGAGAAAGAAGAAAAAGATCAGAGAAAATATTGAATTTTATTCGCTGGTTAGAACATTAAAAGCTATCGAAAGAACTGATATTGTTATATTAATGATCGATGCACTTGATGGCTTGACAAAACAAGATATTGATATTCTTCTGGAAGCAAAAAAACAACAAAACGGAATTATTCTTGCAGTTAATAAATGGGATCTGGTAGAAGACAAATCAACTAATAGTGCCAGAGATTACGAGGATGCACTAAGAAGAGAATTGGATTGGATACCTTATATAGCTGTTAAATTTATTTCTGTTCTAAACAAGCAAAGATTATTAAAATTACTTGATCTTTCCTATGAAATAAAAGACAGAAAGCACCTTAGAATTTCTACATCTAAATTAAACGATTATATCTCAAAAGTAATAAGAAAAACTACACCACCTACTTCGGGAAATATAATAATTAAGATAAAATATGTAACCCAACCGGCTGTTGATCCTCCTGTATTCTCCTTTTTCCTTAACGAACCGGATCATTTGAAAGATAACTATAAGAGATTCCTTGAACGAAAGATCCGTGAAGAATATGGCTTCGATGGCGTTCCGATAATAATGAAGTTCTTGAAAACAGGAAATTAATATTCTACACATCTTTAATTATATTAGAGGTATGTTATGAGCAATATTGAAAAAAAAGACATAACCATAATGGTAGTTGATGACGAATCCATCAATTTGCAAATAGTTGATGGTATGCTAAAGTTGGAAAACTATAATTCAATACTTATAACCGATTCCTCCGAAGTTTTAAGTAAGGCGGAATCTAAGCAACCGGATATCATTCTACTTGATGTTAACATGCCTGTAAAGGATGGATTTGTTATCTGCAAAGAACTTAAAAGTAACCCTGAAACTAAGAATATCCCGGTTCTTTTCTTATCTGGAAGATCTACTACTGATTCTATCATTGAAGGATTGAAGATCGGCGGTGTTGATTATATTACTAAGCCATTTAATGCTCCTGAGCTTTTGGCACGGGTTAATACACACCTTAAGTTAAAGTTCACAACTGACAAGCTAATTGAAATGGAAAATTTAAAAGCTTTGCATGCAGCTATGGTGACTCAAAATCATAATTTAAATCAATTAACTACATCTGTATTAGGGCAAATTGAGATCGGTAGGATATTGATAAAGAAATATGGTGAAGATTGTGGAAATGATCTTGGGGATTGTTTTAACTCAATGGAAAAAGCTAGTATTGAAATGAACAAGATCATTCAAAAATTTAAGAATATACAAACGATCGAATACAAGAAATATTCAAATCACACCGATATGCTTGATCTTGACAAGTCTTCTATGCCTGAGGAAGAATAATGCAGGGAATGATCTTAGCGGCAGGGTTTGGCACCAGGTTAGCTCCATATACAGACAACTGCCCCAAAGCTTTAGTACCTTTAAATGGCAGACCACTTTTAGGTTATATTATTGATAAATATATAACTTCCGGTATAACGGAAATTGTAATAAATGCACATTATTTATCCGAGCAAATTATTGATTTTGTTGAAAATAATAATTTCAATGCTAATATCAAGATCGTTGTCGAAAAGGACATCTTAGGTACCGGTGGTGGGATATTTAATATGCTGGAATATTTCACTGATGAGGATTTCTTTGTTTATAATACTGATGTGATCAGTGATATTGATCTTCCAAGCCTAATGAAATATCATAAACAAAATAATCCTTTGGTAACAATGGTTATGCAGGATAGAGAAACATTCAATCAGGTTATTATCGATAAAAATAAAAATTTCTGCGGATTAAAGTACATTAAGGCAAATAAAGAGATCCTTGCAAAACAGCCGATTGAACCATTTAGACTTCTTGCTTTTTGTGGAATCCATGTGATAAATAAAAGCATCTTAAAATACAAAAGTACTGACAATGAGTTCTCCATCATCAGTACTTATTTGGATGCTGTTAAAAGCAGTGAAAACATTTTATCTTATCAGCCCGATATCTATTGGGAAGATGTCGGAACTATCGAAAAACTTAAAAAAGCGGAAATATTTATCTCATCCCATCGATAACACCAATGATCTTAGCTTTTGGAACTAATCCAATGATCATATCCATTACTTTTCCATCTTTGAAAAATAATGTAGAAGGAACTGAAAGTATCCCATACTCAGCAGCTATCGGACCATCAGTATCAATGTCTACATGAGTTACTTTAATATCATCATTTTCATCAGCGATCTCATCAATTATCGGATCTAATTTTTTACATGGTCCACACCAAGCAGCACCAAATTTTACAATAGTCAGTTTTGATTCTTTTATTACTTCTTCATCAAAATTTTTCTGATTTACATGTATGACATTTGCCATTTTATACTCCGTTTATCTTTTATTTATTTTCTTTAACAATACTTTTCATTTTTTTTAGCATTCTTTCACCTTCTACCAACCCTTGTATTTTCTTTACAACTTCCCCATTTTCATCTATGAAAAGTATCAATGGAATGTTTGTTGCACCGTATTCTTTATACTGATTGATATACTTCTTGGAAAATTCACTATTTTTTTTAGTAAAGTCAAGTTTTACCGGAATAAAATTTTCTTCAGAAAATTCAACAACTTCGGGATAATTCCATGTTACCTTATCTAATTCCAAACAATTTCCACACCATTCAGCCCAGAGATCAACCATGACAAGTTTATCCGTTCCTTTTATGCTTTTGATCGCATCTTCAACTATCATCATGTCGCTATTAGATTTATTAAAAGGTATATGAACTTCACCGATTTGCTGTTCTTGTGATATCATATTTCCACCAAATGGCAGGTCTGTATAGTGAGCTAATGTCTTCAGAGTAAATACAATGCTTACAACTAATAAGAATATGCTTATTGCCTTTCCAAGCAACTTGAAAAATCCTGAATGAGGTTCAAATTTATTAAATGCACCCATGAAAGTTGCAAGTAATAGAGTTAATATTGCTATAAGTAGAGATACAATGTGATTAGGTAACATAATATGAACAAAGAACAGAGCTGCACCGATCATCACAACACCGAAGAACTTTTTAATATTTACCATCCATGCACCTGCTTGAGGTAACGCATTTATCGCACCCGAGAAAGTTCCGATGATCAAGAAAAGAATACCAAGGCCAAAGGCAAAAGTTACAAATAGTAACCATCCGTACAACATATCACCTGCTGCTGCAACATGCATAAGAAGAACTGCCAACACCGGGCCGACACATGGAGCTGCTACAACACCACTTACCATTCCTATTATAACTGCACCGAGAATACCTTTACTCTCTTTACCTTTTTTCATAAACTTAGTTTGTTGCTCTGAAGAAATTATATTCATATCCCAAAGTCCGAACATACTTAATGCCAAAACTACGAAAACAACTGCTATCCCGGCACGAACTATTGGATTTGCGGCAAGGTCTCCCACGCCGAAAATACCTCCCAAGAACGAGGCAAGTAATCCTACAATAGAGTATGTTATTGCTAATCCTACAACAAAAAATAATGATAAAAAGAATCCTGAACTTTTCTTAGATCCAGATTTTGCTCCCATATAGCTGATTACTACAGGAATTATAGGATAAACGCATGGTGTCATACTATCTAAGATACCGCCTAGAAATGCTATCAGGAATACCAACAGAGTCCAAGTTTGACTACCTTCAAGTATGCCTGCAAGCCTTTCCTCAATGCTCATCTCATCATCACCACCAAACAAAGCACCGAAAACACCAACTTCAGGGTTGTTTTGTTCTATTATTTCTCCGGTTTCTTCTTTGTGATCTATTTGTTCTATTCCTTTGAAAATATCAGGAGCTATCAGTGAAAAATCGATTTTTAATTCTTTATCAACAGGCATGTAACATGATTCATCACCTAGTTCCGAACATATCTGATATCCAAAGTTTACAATATTCTCAGATTCAGTCACTTTGAAAGTACCATCTAATAAAATATCAACTTTACCTTTGTAAACAGGAACATCATGATGCTTTACTTTCTCAGTTACTACCTTATGGGTAAGTTTGTAGTCAGGTGCACTCTCAGTATCAACATAAAATAGATCACTATCCGTGATATGAAAATCGTTAGGTACTTCAAGTGATAATAATACTTTGAATTGATCACCATCATTTAGGTCTGCCTTATCTACAAAATGAGTGATCTTAATATCCGTTTCCGGATCAAACTCATTGGCAGGAAAAGCAATAGCAGAAATTGACATAAGAAACAAAGCAGTTAAAATTCTCATCATATTTTTCATAATAGCCCTTTTATTTTATCATATACTTTCATTATTCAACTCACAATATATAGCATTGTTCGTAACTACACAAGAAAAAAAAAGCCCCAAGTATATTTGGGGCTAAATAATTAACATTTTATTACTTTTCTAAGATCCATGCACCTTCAAAACCATCTGATACAACCTTTTGTTTTGCAACTTCAGCAGCAGCTTTAGTTTCATAAGGTCCTGTTAATACTTTATACAAACCTTCATTGTCATAAATTTCAGAGTTTGTATAACCTAAAGATTTCATGCTATTCTCA
>WTAK01000114.1 GCA_013139625.1 Candidatus Delongbacteria bacterium
CGGTACTTGATCGATAGAGAAAAGTATCATTGAGAAAAAGACACCGTCTGCCATTCGTAAGAGGCAAACCGATACTGTAAGAAATTAGCATACTGCTAGGAGTTTTAATGGCAGACTAGGCTTTTGGTTACTTTTTGCCATGTAAAAGTAACGTAAAAAACATAACTACGGATTAAAATTCGGAATGAAGGTGGAGAGGTAGAAAGAAAGAAATAAAAAAATCTGTAGTTAACCCTTTTTATAAACCTTTAATATTTCTAGACCCGTTTCTATTCTATTGATACACCAATCAGTATTAAACTCTGCCCACTTTCTTTTACTTAACAGGTATTCTTTCAAGTGTTCCAGATTTATTTTCGTTCTTGGAAGAGAATATACCGAACAGATAAATCGATCTAAAAAATATATATCAGTTGGATGATTACTTAATGGGTTTTGGTTTAAATAAAATTGAAACAATCCTCTTGGTATTTTTGCTGTAATAATATCTTCCAATTCTAAATCTGTTTTTGAAATGCTGATATTGATTCCGTTACGATTTTTTTTGTTCCATTTCTTAAATATTTCATAAAATAATTTTGCATGATCATTATATTCAGGAATATCAAATCCACCTTTTTTGAGAACAATATTAGCTAAATATACTTCGCCATCTTTACTTTCACAAAAATCAAATCCGGGAGACATTGTAATACTCGAATTTATTAAAACACATGCTTTTGAGTTCATAGTCATTTCTAAATGTTTTGAATATATATAACTTCTCTCAGTGTCATATATCCAATCCGAATCCTGTGTACAAAATTCTTTAATAATATCAATGATATATGCTGTTCCTTTTGTTGATCTAATTACAACTTTTGCATGTATACTCATCTTTCATCCCTAAAAATTACTCTTAAAATTTATTTTCAAAAATAGTTACTAGCTGCCCCTTTTCCAAAATTGGAGCCTTGTTAAATTCTCCATATTTTAAGTATGTTAAATCTAAAATCACAGAATGGTTTTCAACAATAACTTTCAACTGATTATGAAGCCTGAGATAAAGAGATAGTTCATCCTTTACCTTCTTACTAGAAACTACAACAAGGTCAACATCGCTATACCTCTCTGACCTGAAATATGAACCAAAACCATATATCGCTTGAATATCTTCAATATAATTAAGGACAATCATACTTCGTATTTCATTCAACATACTTTGATTCATTATTCACTCAGCTTATATTTCCATAGCATTCTTAAAATTCCTGTTGAGTTGCAAATCCCCATACTATTTTCACTACAGTATTCATATGCCTCCGATGTATAATTATTCCAATTCCCTCCTACATAAATAATATTCAACGGTGAAAATCCACTTATTGCTCGTTGCACCATTGTAACTCCCATTGAATATTCATTTAAACAAAGTATCGTTATAGTATCATTTTGATTAATTCGTTCTACCTTAAAATAAATGTCATTTGTTCTAGTGACATTTCTAATATTACTGTGTGAATTTAGCAAATTTTCTAACCAAACTATGTACACATAGCTAACATTCCAATCATTATGTCCATTACTCATTTAAATATTCCTCGTTAAATTCTTCTGGAAAAATTGTGTAGCTATCTAGTCTACAATAGTGATTTACTTCGAAAGAAACTGCATGGTTCTTAAATAAAAGAAAACTCCGAAATTCTTTTCCACTAAGTAATTCACTATTATTTTGTATCAGGTTAATAATTTTTTGATTATTGGAAAAAATAGTCTGGGTTTTTCTTATTTCCCATATTTTATAGCTATTTGATGCGGGATCCTTTTGCGCAATCTCAGATTTTGGACCATACTTCTCCCAAATTATCCTGTTCTCAATGAGTAAACTGGATACTTCTTTTTTCAATTCGCTAATATCAGTAAATTTTCTATCTGTACCTCTACTTCTAATATCTTCTTCGTGCTTTTTTTTCCAGTCAAAGAGTTGCTCAGCTTTATACAAACCTTTGGGAGATTTGTCAATATGCTTATGACAAGTAGGACATAACAATATTAGATTTTCGTAAGTGTCGTCCCCACCATTTGCTGTCCCGCGAGGTCCATCTTTACTTTTTGCTATAACATGTGCCATTTCACCAATATTATAGCTTCTCTGTTTTTCTAGCACAGTTGTTAGGTCTTTCCTACAGTCAGGATTTGAACATATTCCAGCGGCACGTCCCCACAACAATTTAGTATCTGCATCTGATATTGTCATCATTTATCCTTTAGTATGAATTTGCTCTAATCACTTTAACTAAGTGACTGCTAAAAATAATTTTGCAAAGCAGTCTGTATTGCAGTAATACGGAAATTAAAACTTATTGAAATTTTAGAGATATGTCAATAGAATAATTAGTTTAACCTATTAAACATTCTTCACTAAAAAATTATTCAATTGGTTTGCAAATTCATGTGCATCTTTCTGCTTAAAAGGTGGAGGTCCCTGTGTCTGAATACCAATGTCACGAAACTCTTGCATCGCATTACGAATCGAAAGATAATGCTTGATATTATCCTCAGTGAAAAATTTTCCACGATGATCCAAAGCATGTGCTTTTTTAGTTATGATCCTGTCAGCCAGTGGAATATCTGCTGTGATAACAAGATCCCCTTCCTCAACCATTTCAACGATACGATCATCCGCAATATCAGCTCCTGCACCAACTAAGATATATTCGACATGCTCTGATCTACCAACATTGATAGGCTTATTGGCTATTGCAAAAGTTTGAATTTTCAAGCGGTCTATTGCTCTGTTTAAGATCGGTTTTAAGATATTTGGTAGTGCATCACCATCTATATAAAGTTTCATTCTATTATCTCTTTTACTCGTCCGACTTCCCCACTTTCCAATCTAACTTTAATACCATGAGAATGTTTCGGTGATTTCGTCAAAATATTTTTAACCACACCTTCAGTTAAAGTTCCGCTTCTCTGATCTTGTTTTAAAACGATATTAACTTTTAGACCAACTTTTATATTTTCTCTATTATTTCCGTTCATAGCTTTATAAATCCACCAACTCAACAGTTTCGACCGCCCTATCCACCAACGATTGAAAATCAAGCTTTGCTTCTTCAAATTCTAACTGCCTGATCTTTGCTTTTGTTCTAGGATTTGGAGGAAGAAACAGCGTACAGCAGTCATCGTAAGGAAGAATTGAAGTTTCGTAAGTACCTATTTTCCGAGCAATTTCTATAACCTCGTTTTTATCGTAAGTAATCAATGGTCTTAAAATAGGTCGATGAGCCAAGCTGTTCATACAGTGCAGATTCTCTAAAGTCTGACTTGAAACCTGCCCAAGATTTTCACCGGTGATGAACGCTTTTATTTTATATCTTTTGGCAATTGCATTTGATATCCTGATCATCATTCTCCTGCCTAAGATCACAAAGTACTGCATATCAGTGGTTTTTCTGAGCATCAATTGAATTTCAGTAAAATTCACAGTAAATATTCTAATTCCCTGCTGATATTGCTTCAATTTTTCTGCCAGAGTAAAAACTTTATCCTTGGTCTTCTGCGGAGTGTGAGGTGGTGAATGGAAATAAATACAATTCAGATAACAACCTCTTTTCTGAGCCAAATAACCTGCAACAGGAGAATCAATTCCACCTGATAGCATTAGACCAACTTTACCTGAAGAACCTACAGGTAATCCTTTGAGACATTCAAATTTATCTGATGAAATGATCGTATAATCTTCAAGGATCTCAACCCTGATCGTCATATCAGGATCAACCAACTTTACTTTTAAACTTGGAAGTTTTCCCCATACGAAAGCTCCAATATCTGCTGCTAATTTTGTGGAAGTTCCCGGCATATTCTTAAAGGGTCTTTTTACTTCGATTTTGAAAGTTTTAGGGTCATGCTTTTCAATAAATTTCTCTGCCTGTTCAAAAGCAACTTCATTGATCTTGTCAAAATCATTCTCAACTATCACACCTATTGAAACATTGGATAGACCAAATACGAAATTTGCTAATTTATAACCAATCTCTTTAATCTCTTCTTCATTGGTCGAATCTGTTTTTATAACAAATCTTCCAAAGATTTTTTCAACAAGAATTTCATGATCTTTCAAAACATGTTTTGCATTCTTGATCACTTTATTCTCAAAATCTCTTCTGTTTCGACCTTTGAGAGTAAGTTCTCCGTATTTCAACAAAAATATAGTCTTCATTTATTTCCTTTATGTTTGCGAGACGTTCTAGTAGAACGTCTTTACGGAATCCGTATAGACGTTGCACTGCAACGTCTCTGTTTTATCTTTTAACCCTGATTTTTACTACAGACATAGCTATAAGCATCAAATTTAATCCAATTATTATACCTGCAATAATCTTGTAATTCTTCGTGAAAAATGTTAACTCTGAGTTCACCGGAACATCAATAACTTTGAAAAATTCACCTTCATTATCATAGAGGATATTCTGCTCTCCGGAAGGATAAATTATCGAACTTTCAGCTTTATTTGCCAGTCTTATAACTGACCTTCTGTTCTCGATTGCCC
>WTAK01000059.1 GCA_013139625.1 Candidatus Delongbacteria bacterium
CGTTGTTGAGTATCAGTAATAAAGTACCTGAAATACATTCTGTGACAGAGATAATTCATTACACAACGGACATACTTGTCAGGAATCTTGAATTAGAACTTAAGTTACAACTGAATAATCTTTTAGAAAAATTCCATGCAAAGACTTTAGCTCAGATATTCATTGAGAACAGGATCTATAAGAAAATTGAAGAGTTGACTGATTATAATATGATCCTCAATACTATCAAAGATGCTTTTATCCCTTTCGAAAAGAAGTTTATCAGAGAAGTAACCTATGACGATATAGAAAAATTACTTCAATTGCAGATAAAGAGAATTTCAAGATTTGACATAAATAAGAATCAGGAAGAATTGGATCAGATCCAGCTTGATATGGATGAGACAAAGAAAAATTTAGGTAGGATAGTTGACTTTACCATAGATTACATCAAAGCCCTTATCAAAAAGTATGGAAAATTCTATAAGAGAAAATCTAAGATCGATAATCTTGAGACAATTTCGGCAAAAGATGTAGCGATAGAGAATATTAGATTATACTATGACAGAGCTAACGGATATTTAGGAACCAACTTGAAGTCGGAAGAATATATAATGGTGAGTGAGCTTAGCCATGTACTTTTGATGTATAAGAACGGTGTGTACAAGGGCGTAAGAGTTGCCAAGAAGGAATTTATCGGAAATGGTCTTCAATATTTTGAAAAAGTAAGTGCGACAGAAGAGCTTACTTTCTCAGTGATCTATAGAAATAAGGCAAAGCATCACTGCTACATAAAAAGATTTGATGAAATTAAATATATTTTAGATAAAGAATATCGTTTTTACCCGAATAAATGCAAATTAGAATATTTTACTACCCGTCATAACTTACATTTTGACTGCGATCTTGAAGTTACTCCGAGAATGAGAACAAACCTTGTTGAAGTTGAACTTGAAGATTACCATGTTAAAGGGATCAGTGCTTCAGGTAACAGGCTGACGAATAAGAATATCATCAAGATTAAAGCACGAAAAAGTGATATTTATCCGAAGGATGAGAGTGGAGAAGGTGCTGAGGTAGATGGTTCTGATGAGCCAACTGTAGAAGAGATTAAAACTCCTGAAGTGAAAGCTGAACCAAAGCCTAAGGCAGAGAAAAAGGGTAAGAAAGAAAAAGAAGATACGATCCAACCGGATCTATTTGCTGCAACAGAAGAATTTCTAAAGAAATCGAAGAAAGATTAAAAGATATAGCTCTCTCACCAAGGCACAGAGAGATTTTTAAAACAATTTTATTATTTCAAAAATACTTCCGCCAATATTAAAACAGAAATGAACTATGAATGCAGGTATAAGGCTATTTGTTTTTTCTCTATAATATCCTGCTATCAGTCCTAAAATTATTCCAAAAAATACAATATCTAATACTGTAAAACTATCAACCCCCATACCAAATAGAGCTAAATGCATTGCTCCGAAAAGTATAGCTGCAACTATTACAGGTAAGCTTATAAAACAGCTATAGATCTTTATTCCAATATTTTCAAATCGAGATAAAAAACCTTGTATTAAACCCCTGAATAGTACCTCTTCTGCAATACTTGCAAGCAACCAAACACAAATTATCTGATCAAGAAATGAAAAATCTTTTGTCGGTAAAAATTCATTGGAAGCACTATCTGATAAAATAATTAGAAAGCTTGAAATTGATCCAAAAATAAGGCTAATTAATATGATTTTAACGATAGGGAAGTTTTTAGTCAACCTGAATCCATATCCTTTTAAGCGACCTTTATTAAAAGCTAATATTAAAAGGATCGAAACAACCAGCATTGTTAAATGAGTAACAGAATTATTGAGAATATCTAATTCTGTTATTTGACTAAAGGAGGTAGCAACAATACCTGTAGCAGCAAGAACAAGTAAAGTAAGAAAAATTGCGATAATCGTTTGTATAATTGGATTTTTCATTTTGAATTCCTATAATTTATTTATTACATTCATATGTTTTCTTTGTACCTCTGTGTCTTTGTGAGAAATCAACTATCAATTACTTTAACACATAACTCGTACTTCTTCCACCTGCTTCTTCTTTCACAAGAATTTGTTTTTTTATCAAATCATTAATATCTCTTAAAGCAGTATCCGGAGAACATTTAGCGATCTTTGCCCATTTTGAAGTCGTTAATTTCCCGATAAATCCATCTAGCAATTTATTCAGTAACAAAATTTGTCTGTTATTCAGAACTGTCACAGCATGTTTATTCCAAAAATTATGCTTAGCGAGGATCTTTTCAAGCACAATATTAGATGCATTTAAGGCATTGAACAAACAATCCAAGAACCAATCCATCCAATCTGTAATATCTAATGTTCCGTGTTGAGTTTTTTTTAGAATATTGTAATATTGCTTCCGTTCAAGTCTTATTTGAGCAGACATACTATAGAACCGCTGCGGAATACCATCAGATCGTGCAAGTAACATTTCACTGATAGCACGGGCGATCCTTCCATTTCCATCATCAAAAGGGTGAATAGTCACAAACCAAAAATGAGCTAATCCTGCTTTGATAACAGGATCAAGTTTATTTTCACTGTTGATCCAATGTATAAATTGATCCATCTCTTTTTCAATTATATCTGAATCAGGTGCTTGAAAATGTACAGTTTCTTTTCCCATTGACCCTGATATCACCCGCATAGGAGATGAACCACTCCTCCATTTACCTACTTCAATAGGATGAATTTTATTTTTTCCTGTAGGGAATAATGAACTATGCCATTCAAATAATCGTTTCTTTGTTAATGAATCTTGAAAATTCTGGGTAGCATCCATCATCATATCTACGACACCTTCTACATCTTTATCAGAGTCAATAGATTCCTGAATATCAATTTTAAGATGTCTTGCAACAGATGAACGAACTTGGTCAGTGTTTAATTCCTCACCTTCAATTTCAGAGGTTTTTGAAACCTCCAGTGTTAAAGTTCAAAGAACAGCCTCACATTGCAATTTAAAAACTAAAGATCGCATCTTTCCGATCAATAGCCCTTGCAAATTTCGAACTTTCCCAAGTGAAGGAAGCAGCAATTCATTGTTCCAGAAAAACTTAGGCCAGTCTTTATTTTGATATATATACATTTTATTCTCCGCAGATTATGCGGTAAATATACGAATGTTTTATCAGGAAGTCAAGATAATCTCCGCAGGTTATGCGGTGATTAGGAGTTTTATTCTCCGCAAAAGAGGAAAAAGGAGGTATTAATGCCCTTCGCCGGCAAGCATTTTAAATAAATGATCAATTGTCTTCAATATCTCATCCATATATTCATTTACAGCCTTGACACTGCCGGGTAGTGTATAAATTAAGGTATTATCTTTTACAGCAGCAACGGATCGACTTAGAAGTGCATTAGGGATAGTTGCTCCGTATTTTATTCTGATATGATCCATAATGCCCGGAATAAGTTTATCCGCAAATTCTGTAACAACTTCAGGTGTTATATCGCGGGGTCCGATACCGGTTCCTCCGGTAGTGAATATAACATCAGCGTTTTCATCGACATATTTCATCAGAAGTTCTTCAAGCTGATTTTTTTCATCAGGGATAACATTAATAGAAATATCTGTTTTTATCTCAGAGAAATGTGTAAGCAGTCTTTCTTTTATCTTAGGACCGCTTTTATCAGCATAGATACCTTTAGAGGCACTGTCACTCAAAGTGATTATGCGTAACTTCAAAGGTTTTTTAATATATTCCACTTTATCTCCGATCTTTATATTTCCCGGTTTTAGAACTTTTGCAAATAAACCTTCATCGAACATTATATTTCTACCAGTCTCTTTCAACACAGGACTATCATAGAAATGAGGTTCTTTCCCGATCTGAGTAACTTCAACTTCGGCAGTGTTTAGTAAAAATCTATCACCGACCTTAACTTTAGAAGTATCTAATCCACTGATCATGATATTAGTAGCGAATTCACCAGATTTTGTCTTTCTGCCAGTCTCTTTTTCAAATTTAATAACACTTTCTTCAGCAAGGATAGTGATCTGTCTGTGCCAATCACCGGAATGAGCATCTCCTTTTATTCCTGTCTCGGTTATCTCAGCTGAATCCACAGGGAATTTTGCAGTTCCACGTTCAGTAGAAATATTTATCTGTTTTATTGTTATCATTACAATGTCTTATATAGATTTATAGTTAACTTTATCACCGGTTTTAATAGTACCGGTCTTTAATACTTTAGTGAAAATACCAACTTTAGGCATTATACATTTACCGACTACTTGAAAAATAGAACATCCATCACCATGACATTC
>WTAK01000040.1 GCA_013139625.1 Candidatus Delongbacteria bacterium
CTTGAAAAACAAAGATAATGATGATGTAGAGATCGAAAAGTCAAATATACTTTTTGTTGGTGCGACAGGAACAGGTAAGACACTTATTGCCAAAACACTTGCACGGGTCCTTCATGTTCCGTTTACTATTGCCGATGCAACAGTTTTGACTGAGGCCGGTTATGTAGGTGAAGACGTTGAGAATATCATTGTTAGACTATTGCAATCGGCAGATTATGATCCGAAATTAGCTGAGACAGGCATTATTTACATTGACGAGATCGATAAAATTGCTCGTAAGAGCTCAAACCCTTCTATTACCAGAGATGTCTCAGGTGAAGGTGTTCAGCAGTCATTGCTGAAAATACTGGAAGGTACAAAAGCTCAAGTTCCTCCAAAAGGTGGAAGAAAACACCCTGAACAACCTCTAGTTGAAATCGATACAACCAATATACTTTTTATTTGCGGTGGATCTTTTGATGGGATAGAAGATATTATCAGACACAGGATCGGCGAAAAAACTATAGGGTTTGGTTCAGATAAGGTTAATATTAATGGAATGTCATATGATGAAATCCTATCAAAGATAGCCTACGAAGACCTTTTCAAATTTGGTTTGATCCCTGAAATAATCGGGAGATTACCTGTCGTTAAATCTATGCATGATCTTGATAAAGATGCTTTGGCTCATATTTTAGTAGAACCTAAAAATTCTATAATAAAACAATATCAAAAGCTATTTGAATTTGAAAATTGCAAGCTTGAGTTTACTAAAGGTGCAATAGAAGAAATCGCTAATTTGGCAATTGTTAGAAAAACCGGGGCAAGGTCTTTAAAAAGTATAATCGAAGATACTATGAATGAAATAATGTTCATGCTACCTGATTACCCTGATACAAAAAAAATTACTATTGATAAAGATATCGTACTTGGAAACAAAAAGATCAAATTCGTAAAGAAGAAAAAAACGAAAAAATAATGGAAAATAAAACAGCAATATTGATCCTAAATGGTAAAGAATTCGATTCCAGATCTTTTAAAGATATCTACAAAGATCAATTCCTTATTGCTGTTGATGGTGGTATTAACCACATTTTCAATAATTTTCCGAATACAAAAATAGATCTTCACATTGGGGATATGGATTCATGTGATCAGTCTGCGATAGATGGTTTATCAATTGAAAAAACAATAAAATTTCCAGTTGAAAAAGATTATTCCGATTATGATCTTGCTTTGGAAGAAGCATATATTCTTGGCTACAATCATTTTATAGTTTTTGGTGCATTTGGTGGTAGGAGAGATCACTTTATCTCCAACTATGAGACTAGTATCTATTTTACAAGTAAAGGCCTAAATAAACAAAGTAAGAATCTATTTTCAATATTACATAAGAGTAAGTCTACTATTGATACTGATACTCCCGAAATTGAAGAGGAAGTAATTCCATGTTGTTTTTCTCCTGTTGTACTGATCGGTGAAAAAGAAAATATTTACTTTTTAAATTCGCCAACCAAGTTCAAGTTCGAACTTGACACTAAATTATCTATCTTTGCAGGAACTGAAAAAGTAAAACATCTTACAATAAAAGGTTTTAAATATAGATTGATGGATTCAGAGATTTCCAGAAATAGTCCTCTTGGTCTTAGCAATGTTGCTGTTGATGAAACGCAATCGATCGAATTCACAAAAGGTGTTCTTGTCGTTATTGAAAACAAGCCGTAAGGTCGAACCCCTGTGTCTGTCTGGAAGGGAGTTAAAATGAAATATCATATAAAATTATCCAAAGAGATGTTAAAGGGTGTGGTAATAGCAATCCTACCGGGAGATCCAGGTCGTGTTGAAAAAACTGCAAAATATCTTGATCCAAATGCTGAATTTCTTGCATCCAACAGAGAATATACATCCTGGCTTTCAAATATAAATGGTAATAGTGTCCTTATCTGTTCAACAGGTATTGGTGGCCCATCTTTATCTATTGCAGTCGAAGAACTTGCTGCTCTGGGAATAAAGAATTTTATAAGAATTGGAACCACCGGAGCTATTCAACCGCATATAAAGATACCTTCTATGATAATCACAACCGGAGCTGTAAGACTCGATGGCGCATCAAAGCATTACGCTCCGATAGAATATCCCGCAGTTGCCGACCTTGAACTTTCAAATGCACTTGTTGAAGCTGCAAAGAAAAACAATATACCTTATTATACCGGAATAACTGCTTCAAGTGATACTTTTTATCCAGGGCAAGAACGATATGATACATATTCAAAATATGTTATCAATGATTTTCAGGGATCTTTGAAAGAATGGCAGAAATTAAATGTATTAAATTTTGAAATGGAAAGCTCTACGCTATTCATAATGGCAAATGCATTCGGATTAAAAGCTGCCTGCATCTCAGCTGTTATCGTTAACAGAACAACCGGAGAAAAACCGGATGATTCCATTCTTGCTAAAAGTGAAGAGAATTTGGCAAAAGTAGTGAAGAGTTTGATTGAGAATATATAGTCTTTTAATTATAACTATAAGGAAATAAAAATGAAAAATATTATTTTCATACTGTTTGTAATCACAGCTTTAATATCTTCTTGTTCTGATTATGAAGGAAACCCAACTACTCCTACAGATCCAATTACACCTACAGCATGCTTTACATTTACAGATGCATTTATACTCACAGATAGCTCTGGACATACGACATACATACCTGCAGAATTTACAAATTGTTCAGAGAATGCAGAAACATACTACTGGGATTTTGGGGACAGCACTTATTCAACAGAATTTGAACCTTCTCATTTTTATACTAAAGATGGTTATTTCATCGTAAAACTTGAAGCATATAACGAATTTAGATCAGATTTTTTAGTAGATACATTATTTGTATTATGGGCTGCTGCTGATAAGCCAAATATTTATATTTACCCTTCAGAAGATATCGATCTTTCAGTAGAATTGAATTTTCCTCAAGAAGGTTTTGTTACCAAATCAATTCCTCAAATAACTAATAATATTTGGAATATATCAGTTACACCTGACGGTTTAATAAATAATGAGTATGAATTTCTTTTTTATGAATCAATGCAACCTGACGTTTGGCAACTGGAGAACGGATGGTGCATAAGTAAAGACTCACTTGAAACATTCTTTACTGAAAATATGAACGAACATAATTTCAATACCAGAGAGATAAATGACTTTATTGAGTATTGGATTCCTCTTTTAAAAGAAAAAAAATATTATAAAATATATCCACAATACAATACAGAAATTGATGAAGTAATTCAGATCAATTTTTCTCTAGAGCCTAATAATGTTAATAGACTGTTTTATCGAATACTTGGTAGCGATGAATTTGTAAATATCCCCGAAGAAGATATCACTCCTTTTAATAGAGATGGATTTACTGTAGTTGAATGGGGAGTCGTAATTAGATAGTTTTTTGTTGGACGACCACAAGGGTCGTCCCTACGGGAATAGAAATAACTCACATCACAAACCCCACTTTCAACCTTGACTTTTTGTACTATGAAGGTTATATTGATGCCCTGTTAATTGAATTACGGTAACTTGAAGCCATGAAAATCAAAACAGACCGATTAAAAGAAGGTGACAACTATGTTACTTTTGAGCAGAATAGCCTCACATCTCTTAAAATAGAAGACCATGAGATAGTATCTGGCTCCGAGCTTACTTTAACGGTGATAAAGAACGATGGCTATTTACATATTACCGGTTCAAATAAAGTAAAGTACAAAGAAACTTGTGATCGATGCGGTAAGGAATTCGAACCTTCGATCTACATTGAAATAGACTACGTTTTTCATCTGGGTAATGAAAAGAGAGGGAATTCTGATAATCTTGAGATCATCAGACCAAAAGAAAATGATGGATATCTGATCTTTGATCAATATTATATCGAAACATTCTACTTGGCTTTACCTCTAAAAAAACTATGCTCTTATAATTGCAAAGGGCTTTGCTCGCAATGCGGAAAGAATCTAAACACAGGTTCCTGCACATGCAATGAAGAAGAAACAATAGATCCCCGATGGGAAAAACTAGCAGAATTTGCTAAAAAGCAAAAGAAGTAAAAAAAATCACGGAGAAACACGATGCCAGTACCAAAGAGGAAAACCTCGAAGGCGAAAGCAAAATCGAGAAAGAATCACTGGAAACTAACAGCGAAAAGCACCGCTAAGTGTCCAAACTGTTCGGCTCCTGTTTTATCTCACAGAGTATGCCCATCATGCGGTTACTACAAGGGAAAAGCAGTAATAAAAGTCAAAGCAGACTAATTACATTTAAGCCACATATCGAATTATCTATGTGGCTTTTTTTTATTTCAAAAAATCAATAAATTTTATATATTATTAAATACTTTAACTTAGCTTGGACAGTTCATGAAGATTGCAATAGATCTAATGGGTGGTGACAATGCACCAAAGGAAATTATTTTAGGTTGCAAAAAGTATCTTGAAAAATTTCCTGATGATACATTGATCATGGTCGGCACAGAGGAAATTAAAGAAGATCCTGATATAGCCAATATATTACAAAACTCTACTTCCGAATTCGTGATCGCTGATACTTTTGTAGATATGAATGACAGCCCATTGATGATCAAAAAAGAAAAGATCAACTCAACTATCGTAAAAAGCATGGAAATATTAAGATCTAAGAAAGTGGATTGCACATTTACTTGCGGAAATAGTGGTGCTGCGATCTTGAGTGCTATGGATGTAATAGGTTTGAAAGATCAATATTCAAATGCTTCACTTCTATCTTTCATCCCGATCTATGAAAGAAATCCCGTTGCGATCATAGATGT
Organism: Candidatus Delongbacteria bacterium; assembly: GCA_013139625.1. Classification (GTDB taxonomy): domain Bacteria; phylum UBA4055; class UBA4055; order UBA4055; family UBA4055; genus WTAK01. The sequence goes on from WTAK01000040.1 coordinate 4,814, forward strand.
TGGCGCCATGGGAAACAGGCAATTTAGTTCAGAAACATATTTAGAGATCACAAAATTAGCCTATGATTTTTATAGGTCGTATTATAATAATGACAATCCGGTCATAAAACTATTGAATATTGGTATCGAACCCTGGAAAGGAACAAAGGAACATAAGAAACTTTACACACTTCTTAAAGACACTTATAAAGACTTCAAAGGTAATATTGAGGGTGATGAGATACTTAAAGGTCATGCTGATATTATAATAACTGATGGTTTCACCGGTAATGTTATTCTAAAGTTGCTGGAATCTGTGCATGAATTATGCACAAAAGAATTCGATAAAAATAATTGTAAAACATCAAATAATTTTTTACATTTTCTAATCGAAGAATTTGACTATGAATCCCTTGGCGGCGCACCCCTACTTGGTGTTAATGGAAAAGTCGTTTTGGGACATGGAAAATCTTCTTCGAAAGCTGTTTTCTCAGGATTGAACTTCTGTAGGAAATATGCTCAAATTAACTAAAAACTTAATTTTTAATCACAGGTGATTGCATGGCAAAAAAACCAACACTAAAAATTGTAGGAACAGGTTCTTTCCTTCCTGAAACAATCTTAACAAATAAGGATCTTGAAAAGGTCATGGATACTACTGATGAATGGATCACTCAGAGAGTAGGTATTAAAGAAAGAAGAGTTATAGGAGATACCGGTCTTTCCACTTCTGATATGGCAACTGCTGCAGGTAAAGCTGCAATAGAAGATGCCGGCCTAACAGCTGAAGACATTGATTGTATTATTGTAGCAACAATTACTCCTGACATGCATTTTCCTTCAACAGCTATTTTTGTTCAGCAGAATCTTGGAGCAAAAAATGCAGCTGTTTTTGATGTATCTGCTGCTTGTACAGGATGGATCTACGGAATGACCATTGCTGAGGGGTTAATACTTTCAGGTAAATTTAAAAATATTTTGGTGATCGGTGCGGAATTTCTAACTTCACTCGCAAATATAAATGATCGTTCAACTTATGTTCTTTTCGGTGATGCTTCGGGTGCAGTGGTAGTTCAACCTGCGGATGACGATCGTGGCATGCTAGGATCTTATATAAAAAGTAATGGTGAGCTTGCAGATTTATTATGGTCATACGGTGGAGGATCTAGAACAAACAAGAAAGTTTCTGACCAAGAAAAAATGGTTGATAAAGATGGTAACGATAAAAAATCTTACATCAGAATGGAAGGTAATAAAGTTTATAAATATGCAGTTAGAGCTATGATAGAATCTGCAGAAAAAGCTATGGAAGATGCTCA
>WTAK01000415.1 GCA_013139625.1 Candidatus Delongbacteria bacterium
GATGTTTTTATATTCTCACAGCATTCAGGATCTTCATTAAAATATACTGTTTCATCGCATATCTTACTTATAATTTGTTGGATCCATGCGGCGTGCTTTTTCTCTTCTTTTTCAAGTTTTGCCCAAACTTCTTCTTCAGGAAATAATTCACTATAACTTTTATAAAGTTTACTCAACGTCTTTTCATGCTCTATCTGATGAGCTAACAAGCTGTATTCAGCATTTTTTTCTGTCATAAGTTTATCCTCAGATCATAATTTATTAAAATTACTTCTTCTCATATTTTTCTTTCAAGAATCTAGCTTGAGCAGATTCCAACATCTTTTTATGTGATTTTGTATCTTTTTTCAATTCATTCAGCACTGTTTGAATACCTACATCTTTACTCGTAAAATAATTCAGAAAATTCTTTTCCAACATAGAACTTTCTACTTTCAATGCAAAAGCAATTGCTTGTTCTAAATTTCGTTTATCATCCTCAACTATTGCGATTTCTTCAAGTACTTGATTTATTGCTATATTTAATGTTCTGACAGAAAAGTGCATATCATCAAATTGTATAGATCCATCTTCAACATTGTCCATGATAGATAAAACTATGTCATTATGTTTTTCTTCTTCATCATGTAAAATATCCCACAATTTATAATCTGGGAATTTTTCTCCGTATGCATAATACATATCTGCTAAAGCTTGCTCATTTTGTGCTAATAGATCAATAACTTCGATAATTTCTTCCTTACTTGTACTCACAATTGAACTCCTATTTTTCTAACTTTTTTCTGTTTTAGCTAAATTATTTACAATATAGTTAATATATGGTGAAAAATAAAACTTAATCTAAATTTTAATTAATTCGAAGAATTCCATATATTTTAGTAGTAAATTACAACTTTAATAATTTATATGAGTTTTTTCATATTTGTTGTAGCTTTTTTTATGTATAATTGTTACTATATAAAAGCTGGTAAATTAAAAGAGAACATAAAAGTCTATGAAAAAACTAATTTATTTTACACTAATACTTAATTTATTCATATTTGCTGCAGACGGCGACGAATTGATAAATATTGGAGAAATATCCTTCGAGGATATGAATTGGAACGACTATGGGGATCGATTTTACTCTAGAAATAATATTCAGGATATGACCTCACAAGGTAAACCGGTAGTCATTCACTTTTTCACTGCATGCTATAGTTGAACTGGAATTCAAACGATGCCGGAGGCATCTTCATTCCAAAGAGCTTATAAAAATACAAGTATGATTTCAGATGTTTATATCGTAGGAGCAGCTACAAATTTAAATTTGATTCCTGACCTTAAATATACTCAGGAGATCAATTTTATTAATTATAATATGGCAACTGAAATGGAATTAGGTCATTATTATGAATATTTTGATTTCGAATCAAGCTATAACTCTAATTTCTTATTTATCGGTAAAAACAATAAAGTTATAGGCAAATTAGGTTATAAAGCTACCCAAGAACAAATGGAAAATATGTTCAACCTTACTTTGGCATCTTTTGAAGGAATTTATCAAAGAGAATCTATTGAGAATATAATTCTTCAGGATGATATAACTACTCTTGATTTAAGTAAATATTTCTATGTTGAAGACGGAAAAAATGTTGAATTTGAGATAATCTCAAATTCGAATCAGTTAGCTGTTGCAGGATCTTCAAACAATTGGGAGTTAGAACTGTTGAAAGGAGATTATACCGGAAGCTCTAAATTAACTTTACAAATAAAAGTTCCAGATAAAGACATTGTGTATAATATGGAATTCTATGTCTTTAATTCAAATGGTAAAAATGAAGATTTTGAATACGGTACATTAGCAGAAAGTACTATTCTTTGGAAAAATGATAGAGAGCCATGGTTTATAATAGAAGAAACATCTTTTACAGGAAACCATTCTATAAAATCCGGATATATCGTTGATAATTTATCATCAAGCTTATCACTCACAATGAATGTAGCCGAACAAGACTATATTAGTTTTGCCTATAAAACATCTTCTGAACAAGATAACGATTTTTTGGGATTCTATATTAACGGTGTCCTAATGAATTCCCAAGATATTGCTTTATGGTCAGGATTTAATGATTGGAGAACAGTAACATATAACTTAAGGTCAGGAATACAAACTTTTACTTGGACATATTCTAAAAATTATTTGGGTGCTATCTGGGAAGACTGTGTATGGTTGGATGCTATCGTACTTCCGGCCAGTGGAATAGAAATGGATATTGAGAACAATGAATTGCCATCTTCTATTGCTTTGTCAAATTATCCAAATCCATTTAACCCAACAACAACAATTGATTTTTCACTTAATAAATCCTCGATCGTTGAGCTAAATGTATACGATATGAATGGAAGTTTGGTCGATAAATTACATAATGGATTTACGAATACTGGTAAATATTCTTTTGAATTCAACGGTAAAAGTTTATCCAGTGGAATTTACTATGCTGTTTTGAAAACTCCTGAGCAGCAGAAAATATCAAAAATGATATTAGTAAAATAATTAAAAATTCTTAAAACGTAAAAAAGCAGTCTTGACTGCTTTTTTTATTTTAATATTTCTTTCATCTCTCCTTTTTCAGGAAATCTGCCCAGTGTATATTTGTCAAATACTAACTTATCATTCAAAGTAATTTGAAATATACCTCTACCACTCTCAATTATTTCAATTTTCGCATCTTTATACAATTTTATAATTTCTTTCTCCGCACGGGATGCCATAGGATAATAATCTCAATCCCCGCAATAAGTTATCTTAATATTCATTAATTATTCTCCAGGTATTTATTGAAATTCTGTCCAATATCTCTGTATATCTTTACAAGATCTAATACACTTTGTATTTCCACCCATTCATGAGCTCTATGAGAATTCCACCCAACAGGACCTAAGACAATAACCGGAATTTCTGGAAAATTTCTTTTAAAAACATTTTCATCTGCAACAGAATATCCCATGTTATAATTCATAAATGGAATTGTTTTATTTACATTTTCTATTATAAATTGAGTAAACGGATGATCCTCACCTGTTAGATATCCTTCACTGAACGGAGTTGGTCTATCTTTCAATTTTACCGAACATTTCTTTGATACACCATCGATCTCAACAGTTTTTAAAATATTCTTTGAATAAAGATCTTCAATAATTTTTTCAAACATTTTTTTCAAGTTATCAATAGTCATATCAGGTGTAAAAGTACAATCTATTGATATCTTTCCAGTTGATGGAATAGATAGAGAACCATCGCCACAATCTATTCTATTTACAAAATATGAGCCTTGAATATTATTAATAGCGGAAGTATCCGGAACTTTAGAATTGAAAAATTCAAAAGAATCATTATAAGTTTTTCTATGTTTTTCTAATGCCGCTACAATTTTTGAAGCTTCAACTGCTGCATTTATAAAACTTTTATCCATAGAAATTGCCCCATGACCACCAGTACCAAACACTTTGATATTAAACTCACATCGTCCAAGTCTTCCAATTCCTATTGATCCGGCTCCATAAATATCATTTGGACCATCTCCTATCTCAGGAACGATAATTGCCTTCACATCATCTAGAAATTCACTATCAACTAATTCATTTGATCCTAACGAGTAAAATTCTTCGTCAACTCCAAAGCAAAGTTTTATCTTATGCTCTTCAGGGTTTAGATCTTTGAAAGCTTCCAACATTATTGCAATACCGGCTTTCATATCATTGGACCCTAAACCTACTAACACTTCCCTTTCTTTTCCCTGAAATTCTATTTTTGTTTTCTTCGAAGTTAAAGCATCTTCTTTACTCAACCAAGGATTGGATGTAACTGTATCCATGTGGGCATAAAAAAGAATTGAATTGTCTCCCTTTCCTTTCTCTGCTAGAATATTATAAAATTCATTTCCCTTTTTATCCATATGAACAAATTGTTTAGAAACTTTAAATCCATACTCTTTTAATTTATTCATAATAAATTTTGCTATTACGATCTCATTTCCACCAATAATCACCTTTTCATCAATTCTCTCTATTTCAAACGGATTCCTAGAATCTATCTTGATCAATTCTTTTAACAATTCTATTACTTTCATACATTACCTATCTAATTTTTTATTCAATTAAAAATATACAAAATATAATTGATAAAACAGAAAATAATTCTTTATATTTGCGTAATAATCTAACTGAGGTAAATTCTTATTACTGAAAATAAAAATATCGTGAAAAAATCTTTTGATTATGCAACTGTTCTAACGGTTTCTTTTGCTCATCTGATTGGAGATATGTACTCCTCTTTTCTTGCACCGGTACTTCCTATATTGATCACACAATTAGGAATTTCAAATTTCCAAGCTGGAATGCTTGATTTTGCAAGAAAGATACCTTCCCTCCTAAATCCAATATTCGGTATTATTGCAGATAAGATCGATGCTAAATACTTTATGATAATAGGAATAATCATCATTACAATTTCTATGAGCCTTCTTGGGACTGTTCCTGATTTTCTAACTCTTTTCATATTGGTTTTTATTGCAGGTATTGGAACAAGTATATTTCATGTGCCCGGTCCAACCATCATTAAAAAAGTAGCTCCTCATAAGCTCGGTCTTGGGATGAGTTTTTACATGCTAGGTGGTGAATTTGCGAGAACTTTAGGACCTTTAATGATCCTTGGTGCCGTTAGTCTATGGGGATTTGAAGGAACTTACAGAGTTATGCCACTAGGTTTAGCTGTAGCTGCAATACTCTTCTTCAGATTCCGAAAAATAAGCGTACATAAAAAGATAGATCCTAAGGATAAGAAAAAAGTTGATTATAGAAAATATCTTGGATTTTTTTCTATAATTGCCGGAATAGTGATATTCAGATCAGGTATGCATTCCGCGCTAACACTTTATTTGCCTATTTACTTAATTGCAAAAGGAAATTCACTTTGGTTAGCCGGTATTTCACTTGCTATCTTGCAGTTCTCCGGAGCTGCAGGAACTTTTACACTGGGCATTCTTTCAGATAGAATTGGACGAAGAAAAACACTTATTATCCTATCTATTTTAAACCCATTATTAATGTTCGCATTTATTTTCTCATCAGGATTTATGATATTCCCAATTTTAATTGTAGCAGGTTTTATTTTATTTGGCAGTAATCCTATTATTCTGGCACTTGTTCAGGAGAGAGATACTGAGAATCTTTCATTCTTGAACGGAACTTATATGACTATAAGTTTTGTTGGAAGTTCTATCATGGTCCTTACTATTGGATTACTTTCAGATATATTTGGTCTTGATACTACATATCTGATAACAGCCTTCCTATCAATCGCTGTAATTCCTTTTATTTATTTATTAACCGAAAATAAAAAAGCCGACTAAAAGCCGGCTTTTTACCAATATATTATAACAATAA
>WTAK01000240.1 GCA_013139625.1 Candidatus Delongbacteria bacterium
TTATATTTTTTTGAGCATCATAAAGATTCGATAGATGTTTTTTTAGATGCAGGAGATATTTTTTCCTACCGAAAAGATCCAAATTTAAATCAAATTATTCACAAGATATTACCAAAATTTCAATATACTGCTATTTCACCAGGTGAATTAGACTTGGAAATGATTAATAGGATTGATGATATTTTAGTTTCCCAAAATATTTATGGTGTTAAGAAAGAAATGTTTCTTGAAATAGATGATATAAGTATTTGTATAACAGGTGCTATTGATCCTGAATTTGTAAGATATGATAAAAATGATTTAATAGATAAAAATACTAATATTAAAGATATTAATTCTTATACGAATTCTTTAAAATCGAAATGTGACATACTAATCTTTTTATCCCATCTAGAATTAGAAAAAGAAAGAAAGATGTTTATAGAAAATACCAATATAGACATAATGGTTTCAGGGCATAGTGGAATAAGAATATATGAGAGCTTTGGAAATAGGATATATGTTTCTTCTGGTAGAAATTCAGAATATGTAGGAAAGCTTAATATTAGTATGAACAAGAATGATAAAGGAATGTATAAAATAAGTGGTCATCAGAATAGATTTTATTCAATGCACATAGATTCTATTCCTGTAGATATTAAAGCTAAGAATATTGTTGATAGTATGAAAAGAGATTTTAATATGGAAATTAATATAAACAAGAGTAATGATTATGAATAAGAATAAATCAATAATATTTATATTAATTATGAGTTTGTTGCTTTTTAGTAAAATATTTACAAATATCGAAGGTGACGGGACAGGGACCAGCAAAAATGAAGCTTTGATGAATGCTAAAAGAAATGCTTTGGAAAGAAGTGTTGGAATGATGCTGTCATCAAAGAGTCTTGCCAAAAATAATATGTTAATAAATGATAGGATACTTACAAAATCAGAAGGATTTATTAAAAAGTATGAGTTAATACAAGAATCTGTAGAAGATGGAATTTATCAGATTAAGATCAAAGCCGATATTACTAATTTGATAGATGACATACTAAAGGATGAATTTGCGATAAAATTTCTTATTGGTGAAATGGGATTTCCGAAATTTGGTGTGATAATAAATAGTAAAGATGGTAGCAGAGATAAATTTGCAGAAAATATAGTAATTGATAATTTTATGAAATCATATTTTAATGTTTGCAAAATTCCTGAAGATGGAATTGACTCAGTAAGAAGTAAAACTGATTTTATAATTCAAGGATCTGTGGATTATTCAACCAGTGAAATAAAGGCTTATAATATTGAAAATATGTATTCAGTACATACCAAAATAGAGTGTCAGATCATATCACTCTCAGACGATAAAATAATTTCATCAGATACTTTTACTACTAAGAAAGCACATTTTGATCCTCAAGAAGCAAAAAGACAGTCGATATCTTTATGCTCAGATAAAATATCTAAATTTCTAATAGAGGATTCGATTGAGAAATGGAATCTATATTTTAATGAAGAATAAGTTTTAAAGACCCATATTTAAATCCAAAAAATAACTAAAAATACAATAAAAATTGTTTGTTATTTTGATATAAATTTTATATTTTCCTTTGATAATAATATGAACTATCGGAGCGTATCTAATGGATGATAAATTAATTTTCGAAAAGTCAAAAAAAGGAAGAAAAGCATATACTTTACCAAAATGGAATGGTGAAAAGAATTTTAATATCGCTGATAAATATTTTAGGTCAGGAAAGATAGGTCTTCCCGAAGAAAGTGAGCAAGAGGTTATAAGACATTATGTAAACCTTTCTACAAAAAATCACCATGTAGATAAAGGTTTTTATCCACTTGGAAGTTGTACGATGAAATACAATCCTAAGATAAATGAGAAATTGGCTTCTCTAGAAGGTTTTACTGAGATCCATCCGTATCAAGATGAAGGTTCTATTCAGGGTGTATTGGAATTGTACCATGAACTTGATTCTATGCTGTCAGAAGTGTCCGGTATGAGCAAGGTATCGTTGCAACCAGTAGCAGGGGCCCATGGAGAGTGGACAGCGCTTAAAGTAATAAGGGCATATCATGAAACTAAAGGCAACGTAAGAAAGAAGGTTATAATACCTGATACCGCTCATGGTACCAATCCTGCATCTATTATCATGGCAGGTTATGAAGTTGTACAACTTCATTCAAATGCAGAGGGTTTAGTTGATGTAGATGAACTAAGAGAAGCTTTTGATGAAGATACAGCAGCTTTTATGATCACTAATCCCAATACACTTGGATTATTTGAAAAGAATATTAAAGAAATTGCAGAAATAGTTCATTCGAAAGGTGGATTGTTATATATGGATGGTGCAAATTTCAATGCGCTTTTAGGTATCGTTAAACCTGCTGATATGGGTTTTGATATTATGCACTTTAATTTACATAAAACTTTTTCTACCCCTCATGGTGGAGGAGGTCCGGGAGCAGGTCCTATTGGAGTAGTTGAAGAGTTAATACCATTTTTGCCCGTTCCGGATGTTATAAAAGAAGATAATAAATATAAACTAAATTATAATGTACCTCAAACAATCGGTAAGGTGCATTCGTTTTATGGTAATTATCTTATTTTGGTCAGAGCATATATTTATATGAAAGTATTGGGTAGTGATGGACTTCATAGAGTTTCTGAGAATGCTATAATCAATGCAAATTATGTCAAGAAAATGTTAGAAGGTCACTATGATCTTCCATATAAGCAGCATTGTATGCATGAAGTTGTTTTCAGCGGAGAAAATTTATTGCAATATGGTATTAAAACTCTAGACGTAGCTAAGAGATTATTAGATTTTAATATGCATGCTCCAACAATTTATTTCCCACTATTAGTTCATGAAGCGATAATGATCGAGCCAACTGAAACCGAAGGTAAGGAAGTTCTTGATAACTTTATTGCTGTGATGAAGCAAATAGCTCAAGAGGCTCAGGAAGATCCTGAAAAATTGAAGATGGCACCAGAGACAACGCCTGTTAGGAGATTAAATGAATCTTTGGCTGCAAAAAATCTTAATTTAAAGTACGAAGAAAAAGATTAATAACTATTGAAAGATATTTATAAAGATTTAAAATTGAAGAACTATGTTGTATTTGATCTTGAGACAACAGGAACTGATTATTTTGTAGATAAAATAATTGAAATCGCCGGTATTAAATATGAAAATGGTGAAGCAAAGGAAACTTTTAATAGTTTAGTGAATCCTGAGCAAATGATCAGTGAGCAAATAATCAATTTGACCGGTATCAAAAACTCTGACCTTAATGGACAACCTGATATTGATGATGTTTTACCTAAATTTCTTGATTTTATAGATGACCTGCCTTTAGTTGCACATAATATTGATTTCGATCTAAGTTTTATAAAATATCAAATTCAAGCAATAGGTGCTCCCGATCTAATTACCAAGGAATTTCATGATACTTTACTTTTAAGTCAGGTACTATTCCCGGTTGGGCCTCCTAATCATAAATTGTCAACTTTAGCTGACTATCTAAAAATAAACGCAGATGGTTTTCACAGGGCATTAAACGATTGTGTTGCAACGGGAGAACTCTTTAATAATATAATCGAAAGAGCCTTAACATTAGCAGAAGGAACAGTCAAGAAAATTGCAAGTGTTGCAGGTAGATCAAAATACGTTAAATATTTCTTTGTTAATCTAGCCAATTATTATATAAAATCTTCCTTCGATAGAAAGATAATAAAGAATGAGAAGAAGTTATTTTCAGGATCAAATATTCTTGAACAAGTAAATCAATTAGATCATGAAGAGATACTAAAATTACATGAAAATGATATTTCCGAAAAAGTTTTCTCAGATGGAGGATTATTAAGTAAAATAATACCAAAGTACGAATATAGGGAAGAGCAATACTTACTTTCGAAAAAATGTGATGAAATATATAGGGATGAAAAATTTCTTATTTCAGAAGCAGGTACAGGAGTTGGAAAATCGTTCGCTTATTTAGTGCCATCTATAGTTTATTCACTTCTCAATGAAACGAAAGTTATAATATCAACGAACACAAAAAATCTTCAAGAACAAATATTCTATAAAGATCTTCCGATTTTGCATGAAATGTTTAATGAATCATTCAAAGCAGTTCTGCTAAAAGGAAGAAATAATTATTTATGCTTAAAAAGATATGAAAGTATCTGCCAAAGACCAACTGACAATCTTTCTGAGATAGAGATCAATCAATTCTTACCATTGGTTTATTGGGCAGAAACAACCAGTGCGGGGGATATTGAGGAAAATAGTGGTTTTAAAATGGGTTTTGCAAGGAGTGCTTGGAGTAAAACGGTCTCCGATAAGGGCTATTGTTCCGGTAAAAAATGCAAGTTCTATAAACGCTGTTTTTTACAAAATGCTAGAAAAAATTCGTATAATTCTAATTTAGTTATAGTTAATCATTCTCTCTTATTTTCTGACCTTGCTTCAGATAATGCTGTTTTAGGAAATTACGAACACTTAGTCATTGACGAAGCTCATAATATAGAAGCAGCGGCAACAAAATATCTGGGAGTAGAATATAATCTTTATCAATTGAAAGGATTGATGTATAAGATATATACGCCGAGACAAAAGAATAATTTCTGCAAAAAACTTGAAAATAATATTGGAAAATTTGAGAGTAATACAGACAGTATTGCAGATCTAACGGATAAACTTAAAGAAAAAGCTCTAAACTTTTATGATAAAGGAATGGAATTATTTGACGATGCTGCAGACGAATTGAATAAAAAATTAGGTGACACATATAGATTCAAAGGGTTGGTAAAAAATAGATACAAAGATATTTCGGAGATATTTAGCTCTAAAGCAGATTTGAAGATGTTTAAAAAATTGAATGAAGAAGTTATCGGATTAATTAGAAGAATTAATGTTATATTAAAAGTTGAAAATGATCAAAATAATAATATTGAAGAATTATTTCTTGAAAGCGAGTCTATTTTGGAGCAAGCTAAGATATTGTATGATTCATTTATATTTCTGATCCAATCACAGAGAGAAAACGATGTATTCTGGTATGAATTATCAAAAAAAGATTCAAATACTTTTTTATCTCTTTATAGTGCTCCTTTGAATGTATCAAAAATTCTCCAAAGTTATTTGTATGATACTCAAAAGAGTATTATTTTTACAAGTGCCACTCTTACAATAGAAAATAGATTTAAATATATGAAGAGAAAATTAGGTTTGGATCTAATTGAAGATAAGTTGGAATCTCTAATGCTTGGTTCGCCTTTTGATCTGGATGATCAACTAAAAATAGTGATACCGTCATATTTTGCTCCTCCTAGAAATAGTATGATTTTTGAGAATGATATTACAGAACTTATGAGCCATTTAGCTTCAGAGAATAACGATGGGACACTGGCATTATTTACAAGTTATAAGCAGATGAGAGAAATTGCCGGTAGGATAAGAGAAATTTTTCAGCAAAAGAAAAGGCTTTTTACTATGCAAGGAACTGATGGTAACAGATCTGAGTTAATAAAACAATTCAAGCAGGTTACAAATTCATTCCTATTCGGTACGGATAGTTTCTGGGAAGGGATAGATGTTCCCGGAGATGCTCTGCATACCTTGATAATAATTAAACTACCATTTGCAGTGCCAAGTGAGCCGGTCATTCAAGCCAGGATAGAAGAAATTGAAAAGAAAGGGAATGATGCATTCATGTATTATTCTGTTCCGGAGGCTATATTAAAGCTGAGACAGGGCGTTGGAAGATTGATAAGGCATAAATCTGACTATGGAATTGTTTATATTCTTGATAGTAGAATAAGTAACACCAGATGGGGAAGAGCTTTCTTGAATTCATTGCCGGTAGAAGCTATTAAAGCAGAGTCATTTAGTAGATTAAAAAGTATTTCAAAAAAATATTAATATATTTTCATTTTCCTTGCAGAGAAGAGTATCTTTACAATATATTCTATTGATAATAATTAATAAATCAGGTTAAGTATGTTCCAATATCTTTCTTTCCTATCATCAGAGTATGAATTCCTATCATTTCTAAGACTGTTCGATTCAATTATGTTCAGGTCTATGGCTGCAATGATCACAGCCTTATTGTTTTCATTAATAGTTGGAAATAAGATCATTATTCTTTTGTATAAAAAGGGAATGCGTGATATTGTAAGGGACTATGGCAATATTGGAGTAAGTGACAAAAATGGTACTCCGGTAATGGGTGGACTTATAATTATTTCTTCACTGGTATTTTCGATCTTACTTTGGTCAGATCTGCAATCAACTTTTGTACTTCTTTCTCTTGCAGCAATATTATGGTATGGATATATAGGTGCTTTAGATGACATTAAAAAAGTAAAATATCGTAATAGCGATAAAGGAATGAAGCAATTAACTAAGATAATCTTGCAGGGTTTATTCGCATTAGTCATTGCGTTAATATTTTATCTAAAAGAAACTACACCTTTTCCTGAAGGTTTTGCATCTCATATGACCATTCCATTCATTAAAGGAGATTTCTTTATTGATCTGGGCTGGTTCTATATACCTTTTGCGACATTCACTATGTTAGCGATTTCAAATGCAGTAAATTTTGCTGATGGTTTAGACGGATTGGTAATTGTTCCTTCCATTGTTACAGGAATAGTGTATGGAGTGTTTGCATATATCATTGGCAATATCAAATTTTCAGAATATTTGCTTTTTAATTATACTCCGGGTACAGGTGAAATAACTATCATAATGTCGGCATTATTTGGGGCAGGACTTGGGTTTCTATGGTATAACTGCTATCCAGCGACAGTGTTTATGGGCGATACC
>WTAK01000096.1 GCA_013139625.1 Candidatus Delongbacteria bacterium
ATGATTATCCTGAGAGTAAACTTGTACCTAAAGCAATGTATGGAAAAGCTGTGATAATGTATAACATCGGCAAGAAAGATGATGCATTTGATACCTGGAGTAAGATAATTGCTAAATTCCCTGATGATGATATATCAATAGAAACAAATTTCCATCTTGGAGCAATTTATAACAACAGAGAAATGTTCGATAAGGCTATCACTGCATTTCAAAGTATAATCAATCACCCAAAAGATCATGATCTTAAATTGAAAGCTTATAAATATATCATCGACCTGTATGTCAAACTAGGATTTGACGATGCAGCTGCAAAGATGATCAGAAGTTATGTTTCACTCTATCCCGATGAAGAAGATGTTTTCCAGAAACGTATTGAAATCGGTAATATCTATCAGAGAAATGAAGAGTATGATCAAGCTTTAGAATACTTTAAAAGATTGATGTATGAGGCTAAAGGTGATGATGAAGCCGCTACTCAGTTCTTTATTGCAGAGACATATATGATGATGAGTAATTTTAGAAAAGCTATCTCTGAATTCTTGAAGGTTAAATATCTTATGAAGATCAAATCTAAATTTGAGTGGAAGTTGACTTCTGTGTACAAGACAGCTCTTTGCTATGAAGAATTGCATGAGTATGATAAAGCTTTAGAGATACTTACTGAGATCATAGAGAACCACCCTAAAGATTCCTACGGAAGACAAGCTAAGAAAGTCGTAGAAAGGATCGAGAATAAGAAATCAGTTAAAATTAATTAAAATAAAAATAATTAAACCACGGAATACACGAAAATCACGAATTCCGTAGGGTCGGGGTTTACCTCCGACCTAATATCGTATTAAACAACAGGAAGAAAATATGTCATTTAAAGATTTAGGTATATCACAATTTTTCATAAATAAATTAGAAGAACAAGACCTTAATCAACCCTACCCTATTCAAAAAGAATCTATTCCACCAATTTTGAAAGGAAAAGATGTTCTTGGTATTGCAAAAACAGGTTCAGGCAAAACTTTAAGCTATGTGCTACCTATCCTGATGAACTTAATCGGAAATTCAGTTGATAGAAATAGAAAGGCGAATGCTTTGATCCTAGTTCCAACTCGTGAGCTTGCAAATCAGGTAAAAGAAGTATTCAGATTATTTGCATTGGATCTTCCTGAGCGTATCAAGACTTTAGCCGTTTACGGTGGTGTTTCCATAAATACGCAAATGCAGGCTCTACAAGGAGTACATGTTTTGATAGCTACTCTGGGTAGATTGATCGAATTAGTTGAGTCGAACGCAGTTGATATTTCAAAGATAAGCACTTTAGTATTGGATGAAGCTGATAAGATACTTAATCTTGGGTTTAAAGATGAGATAGATAAGATTTTAGCTCTTTTACCGAAGAAACGACAAAATCTATTATTCTCAGCTACTCTTACAGATAAAATAGATGATCTTAATCGGGTATTATTGAATGATCCGGTACTCATCAAGATCGAATCAGATAAATGCGATATAGAGCTAATTAATCAAAGAGCATATTTGGTAGAGGACAATAAAAAAGGATTACTCCTAAGATATTTGATCAAGAATGAAAATTTAAAACAAGTGTTGGTTTTTACTTCTTCAACGAAGAAGGCTGATAATCTGGCTGAAAAACTTTTTAAGAATGGAATAATCGCAGCATCTACCCACGGCAAGAAAAGTCAAATGGCAAGGAAACTAGCTTTATCCAACTTCAAATCCGGTGATATTCAAGTATTAGTTGCTACTGACCTGCTATCCAGAGGAATTGATATAGATTCACTGCCGCATGTAGTGAATTTTGAATTACCTCGTTCTCCCAAGGATTATATCCATCGTATCGGTAGAACCGGGCGTGCAGAAACAAAAGGAGAGGCTATTTCATTATTAACTAAAGATGATCTACACCATTTTAAAGTAATACAGAAGAAGATGGGTACACGAGTAGAAGTAATAGATGCGAAAGATATAGATCTTAAAGGTTATTAGATGAACCTTAACGAAGTTTCCATATCAGAAGTTCGAAATATCGGACCTAAGCGTGAAAAAGTTTTAAATACTGTCGGCATTTATTCCGTTGCTGACCTTTTGCAATATTACCCAAGGCGACACTTAGACAGGCAGACTATTCAGAAGATCGGAGATATAAAGCCTGACATGGGTGAAGTAACTCTGATAGCTACTTGTTTCGAATCAATGAAGATCCCCGGCAGAAATAGACAAACACGGTTAAAAGCTTCTTTCTCAGATGACACTGGTATTCTGAACTGTAATTGGTTCAGAGGCGGAGAATGGATCGCCAATAAACTTATCCCTGGTGAAGAATATATAATCTCAGGTGTACCTAAATTTTTCGGTGGTTGGGCAATTGATCATCCTGTATTGGAAATGATCGACAATGAAAAAGGTGCAACTACGCTGAACCAGGGAAGAATAATTCCCCTCTACCCTCTCACAGGTGAACTGAGTAAGAATAGTTTTGACAGTAGAGCTTTTAGAAAGATAATAAAGAATGCATTAGATCAATTTTCAGAGTTTATCGAGGATACAACACCACAGAAGATACTGAAAGAACATAAACTACCTGACCTTAAGACAGCTATAAATTTAATACATTTCCCTGAAGATGATATTTCAAAGAATATCGCACTGAAGAGATTAAAGTTCGATGAATTATTTCATTTGCAGCTGATAATGGCTAAACGAAGAGCTAATGTGAAACTTATACCTAAGAAGAATAAGATTAAGAGCAGTGGCAAACTTTTGAAAGCTGTCTATGAGAAGTTACCTTTCGAACTTACAGATGCTCAGAAAAAAGTTATCAGAGAGATCTATGATGACTTGAAAAGTGATAAGCTCATGAATCGAATGCTACAGGGTGATGTAGGTAGCGGAAAAACTGTTGTAGCTTTACTTTCAATGTTAATGATGATAGATAACGGTTATCAAGCTGCTATTATGGCTCCGACTGAGATACTTGCAGAACAGCACTATCTTGGTTTTCATAAATTCTGTGAGGAACTTGGATTGCATATTACTCTGTTGCAAGGAAAAATGAAAAAGAAGCAGAAAGAGGAAGTTATCTCTGACATTGCTTCAGGTACCAGTGACATTATAATCGGTACTCATGCTTTGATCCAGAAAGATGTGAAATTCCACAAACTCGGATTAGTGGTCATAGATGAGCAGCATCGCTTCGGAGTAATGCAGAGGGGTGAACTTGTCGAAAAAGCTAAAGAAGCCCCGAATTTGCTTGTTATGACAGCGACACCGATCCCTAGAACTCTTTCCTTATCTCTTTACGGTGATCTTGACATTTCTATCATAGATACACTTCCCAAAGGAAGAAAACCGATCAAGACTGCCAAAAGAAATGAAAACGACCTAAGTAAAGTTTACAAATTTATTGATGAAGAAGTATCCAAAGGTCATCAAGCATATATAGTTTATCCATTGATAGAGAAAAGTAAGAAGCTTGACATTCAGGCTGCTGAGGAAGGATTTAAGTATTTATCAGAAGAAGAATTTCCGAATAGAAAAGTTGCTATGCTCCACGGTAAAATGAAAAATGATGAAAAAGACGGAGTGATGCAAGCTTTCAAGGATAAAAAAATTGATATCTTAGTTTCTACCACTGTAGTTGAAGTCGGTGTTGATGTTCAAAATGCCACTGTAATGCTTATCATGCATTGCGAAAGATTCGGGTTGTCACAGTTACATCAGCTTAGAGGTCGTGTTGGTCGTGGATCTGCTCAATCTTACTGCATACTACACGTTGGTAATAAAGTACCTGATGAAACTATGGAAAGAGTTAGAATTATGGTTTCTACTACCGATGGATTTAAGATATCTGAGAAAGATTTTAAGCTGAGAGGACCGGGTGAATTCCTTGGAGAAAAGCAAAGTGGGATGCCAGAGCTTAAGTTAGCCAGCCTTTTATATGATGGGAAGTTAATGGCTTTAGCACGAAAAAGTGCGTTCAAACTCATCGATGAAGATAATATTTTAAAAAATTATCCCGAGTTACGGGATTACATGAATAAAAAGTTCCAAGATAAAATACAGTTTTTGGATTATTCGTAGGGAATTGATAATAAAAAATGAATAACGAAGAAATATTAAAAAGCAGAATAATAGATAATAGTACTTCATCAGACTGGGAAACGGCAAAGAAAGAATGGACTATATTTGAAATTTCGATCTCAGAAAAACCTCAAAAATGTCTATGTGGACACTACCCTATTAAGAAAGTCTGTGAGATCGTAAATAAGAAAACCGGAACAGTTGTAAAAGTCGGTAGATGTTGTCTAGCAAAATTTCTCGATATCCGAAACGATCATTTTCAGAAAGTTATGAGAAAATTAGAAGATGACATAAATACTACATTATCTGAAAAAATAGTATCATTATCAAAGAAAACTAAAGCTATTACTACCTGGGATGTACTGTTCTATAAAAACATCAGACGAAAGAAAAAGATAAATGATCTTCAGCAGAAAATGAAGATTGAAATCAATACAAAAATCTTAAATTATTTTACAAAAGACTAAACTATGCAAGAATCAGATCTATACTACCCAATACACCATTACCTTGTAGATAACGGTTACACTGTAAACAGTGAAGTTCAACATACTGATATCATAGCTCAGAAAGATGATGATCTGATCGCGATAGAGCTTAAAAAGACCTTCAATGCAACGGTATTGATCCAAGCAGTCGAAAGGCAGAAGTTCGCTGATTCTGTTTACATTGCTATCGTAAGACCGAAGAAACGATCGCAAATGAAGAACTGGAAAGGTATGTGTCGTTTAATGAAACGGTTAGAGTTGGGATTAATTCTTGTTTCATTTCTTAAAACTAAAGCCAGAATTGATATTATTTTCCATCCAGCTGAATATACTCCTCGTAAGAGCAATAAAAAGAAAACGTCAATTCTCAGAGAAATCGAGAACAGGTCAGGGAATTATAATATCGGTGGAGTTACAAGAAAGAAAATTATCACAGCTTACAGAGAGAATGTCATTTTCATAGCAGTATGCCTTAATAAATTCAGTCAGTTAAGTCCAAAGCAGCTTCGAGAACTTGGTACTGGGGAGAAGACCGGTTCAATATTGAATAAAGATTTCTATGGGTGGTTTGAGAAAGTTGAGAAAGGTATCTATAAACTGCACAGTAATGGAGTTGACGCTTTGGAGAAATATGCTGAAGTAGCTGATGTGTATGAGAAAATGATAAGCGATAATTGAGTTTTCCTACAACTCATAGTTCACTTCTAGCTTAAACGTAGGAAACCATTCATCTTTCAATCTTATTACATCAACAGCTTCATCAGTAGTTGGAATATTATATCTTTGTTCAGTTTTATAAAACGGTAGTACCGCTTTTAGATTAAACCAAGTATTCCCTGTACGATCAGTTTTGTGCAAATATCCAATTGAAGGTTCGATTCTCAGACCTTCACTTAATCCATAAATATCTCCATCATAGAAATTAGCCATACTAAATGCTGTTACACCGTAGCTCGCTCCTACTCCAAAGCTAAAATCATTGTGCAGATAATTCAAACTGTATTTCAAATAGCTTGTATCATAATAGTATCCACTATAATAAGATGTGCTATAAAATGAAAGTTTATGTAATAAATTACCACTATAAAAATTATTTGCATACTCAAAACTTATACCGGAGTTATTTGTAACTGATTGAAAAGAATAACCAAATGAGACTGAATTATCAAACTCTGATCTTATATCTGTATCAGATAAGTAAACATAACTGTCAAGATTATTAAACATACCTACAAAACCTCCAACCAAACCACCTCCAATACCTGCTCCTCCATAATATAAAATTGAAAGAAACATTAAGAAATTATTCGGTTGATATACTTCCAGATCATTAGATCTAAGTCTCCAAAATGAAATTGAAGAAATTCCAATTATTGCACCATTAACGAAACCATTGAAGAATTTTTCTGAATAACTATTTCTATATTTTATATACTCAATATTGTCATCATCTAACAAAGTTGGATCCCTTTTTATCTTATGAATCATTCGCACATTTATTTTTTCACTATCCTTATTCTTGATCAAAATATTTTTTGCATCAACAGATTTAAGGAAATCTAATTCATCCTTTTGAACATATACTTTTGATGAAGTACAGTTTGTTAATAAGAATGCCCAGATACCAATATATACTAAAAGTTGAATTAATTTCATTTCGTGCTCATTTTAACATATTTATGCAATACATAATATTAGTTGTTAAATCATATTATATCAAGCTAATTATAATAAAAAAGGAACGCACTTCTACGTTCCTTCTAATACCTAAAACCTGTTACCTGATTAAAATTATACCTTGTAAAAGGG
>WTAK01000072.1 GCA_013139625.1 Candidatus Delongbacteria bacterium
TGATTTTAAATTAACAATAACAAAAGAAGTCTCAGGTACGACTCAAACTGAAGAAGTGGATTCATTGGGAGTTTCTTATTCGTACTTACGCTGGTATGAGGTTGAAAATGATCAAGCAAATAACTTGGTAGATATAGGTTTTTTGAATGCAGCCTTAGGTGAATTTATATTTCCAAATCAAAAGCCATTTGATCCAGATGATGAAAATAGTATTTTTTATGATGATGTAGCTGGTCGAGCCGACTCATTGTTTGTAGATTCTTGGATCTATACTGATCCTTTTAGCACATATTCATCACAGTTTACTCTCAAATTTCAGATCTCAGGCGAGTAAAATCATAATATTCAATTTCTCCCATTTATTTTCTATTCGAACTTATATTAGTTTTCGTTCGTTAAAATAACGAGTGTTCTTTTTCCTTTGCTCTTTGAATCTATAATGATTAATTTTGTACCAACTAACAAATAAGGTGTTCTTATGAAGAAAATAATATATATCATCGTAATCATAGTGTTTGCATCAAGTTTATTCTCAATATCAGGGGATAAGATATTATCAGGAATAAAAGAGAAGATAGGTTCTATAAAAACTTTTGAAGCTGATTTTACTCAAGTGCAGATATGGGAACTTGCCGATGAAGAAAGTAAAGTCTCCGGAAAATTATATATGAAAGATATTGATACTTTCAGAATAGAATTAGAGAGTAATTTCATTCTATCTGATGGTAAGACTGTTTGGAGATATTCTTTAGAGAATAATCAGGTATTAATTGAAAATATTAAGGAAGGTGATAATACAATGCTTCCGGGGCAACTGATATTTGAATTTACAGATATTTATGAACTGAAAGATTTTTTTGAAAAAAAAGAAGGGAAGAAGAAATTCTATATTTTAAATTTAGTATCACCTGAGGGAAATGAACGATTTATAAATAAGCTAAGAGTTAAAGTAAATGAAGAATTTATTCCTGTAGAAATAGTATGTTTTGATCTGGATGATAACAAAACAACTTATTTACTATCAAATTCTCTGATCAATCAAGAGATTGCTCCGGAGAAATTTTTATTTACAAATCCGGCAAAAGTAGAAGTAATTGATCTAAGGAAAGAATAATGCCAATTTATAAAGCAAATTGTAAGATCAATGTGCACTTGAGGATTGTTGGCAAATTACCTAACGGTTATCATGAACTTGAAACAATATTTCAGGAAATACCTATCTTTGACGAAATTGAAATAAATTCAAATACTATGGAAAAAATAACTTTTCAAAGTTCCGGTATGAAAATCCCTGATGGTGGTACGAATATTTGTACTAAAAGTGCTGAAATATTACAAAAAAAGTTTAATGTGAAAAAAGGGTGTGATATTTCTTTGAAAAAGAATATTCCAATTGGTGCAGGATTGGGAGGTGGGTCATCTGATGCTGCAACTGTGTTAAAAGCTTTGAATGAGCTTTGGGAATTAAAGTTATCCGAAACTGAATTGGAGAAAATAGGTTTAGAATTAGGCGCAGATGTTCCTTTTTTTATCAAAGGAGGATGTGCCATAGCTACAGGAATAGGAGAAGAATTAACTACAATTAATCCTGTCCTAAAAGATGGATATATATTGTTAATATATCCTAACATTCATATTAACACTTCACAAGCATACAGAAATTTAAATTTGAACTTGACAAAAAATACTTCAAATGGTATATTTGCCCTTGCCTTGGATTCAAGCAGAGATATTCATTTGAAATATAATGAATTTACCAATGACTTCGAGAGTTACGTGTTCAGGGAGCACGATGAAATAGAGAGAATAAAGAATGCTTTGCTTAACGAAGGTGCTGAATTTGCAGCTATGTCAGGCAGTGGCTCATCGGTTTTTGGTTTTTTTAAAGATAAGTTTAAATTAGAAAAAGTTAAAGATCACATTGATAAGAATTACTTTGTAAAAGCCGTAAAAGTATAGTAGAAAGTATCGTAAAAGTGTAGTGGAGGATAGAGTGGAATTAACAGAGATCAGAATTAACTTAAGAAATGAAGAAAAGCTTAAAGCATTTGTTCATGTTACATTTGACGATGTATTTATCGTTAGAGGGCTTAAAGTTATTAACGGTAAAGATGGATTATTTGTTTGTATGCCGAGTAGAAAGTTGCCTGATGGAAGTTATAAAGATATAGCTCATCCAATAGTAGATGATTTCAGAATAAGACTTGAAAAAGAGATCCTTGATAAGTACGCTGAAGAAGTATCGAATCAAGTAAATGATTCAGAAGAAGCTGAATAAGATTTGTGCTAGGGGTATAGCCAAGCGGTAAGGCATCGCGTTTTGGTCGCGACATGCGTAGGTTCGAATCCTGCTACCCCTGCTTATAAAATCAAGAGTCTTTAAATATGAAAGGCTCTTGTTTTGTTTTTAAATAATAGAATTAAGATAGAGGTAGATTAAGATGGCTGAAAGCAAATTGATCGGACTGATAAAAGAGAAATCAGGTAAGATCGAACTAAAAAATCAAAGAAAAAATGGTTTTATCCCCGCGAACCTTTATGGACCGGAGCTTAAAGAAAATAAAACTTTTTTTCTAAACGAAAAAGAACTTAACAAAGCTATTAAATCAGGTAAAAAAGTTCATACATTAGAAATTGATGGTGAAGAGCATATGGTTGTATTCAGAGAAGTTCAACGTCACCCGGTGACTTGGAATCTTATACATGCTGATATCGTTGGTTTAACTCCAGGAAAAGAAACAAAATTGAACATACCTTTAAAATTCGAAGGTCTTCCTATAGGTGTAAGAGATCAAGGTGGTGTATTGATCATCAACTCTAGATATCTTCAAATTGAAGCACTTCCAAAGAATGTGCCTGATGAGATCGTTATTGATGTTACTGAATTAGCGTTAACACATACTGTTCATGCATCAGATATTCAAAGAGAGAATGTTAAGATAGTATCAGATGAAAGTATGTTATTATGTAGTGTGAACATCACTAGAGCAGCTGTTGCAGCCGGAGAAGATGAAGAAGGCGAAGAGGGTGAAGAGGGCGAAGAGGGTGAAGAAGGTGAAGAAGGAGCTGAAGGCGAAGAGAAAGCTGAAGGAGCTAAAGACGATGGAGATAAAAAAGGTAAGAAGTAATTTTTTATCTATTATTGAAATATTGAAATAAGAACTATTTATGCAGATTATAATCGGATTAGGGAATCCCGGAGCTAAGTACTCTAATACTTGGCACAACTTAGGGTTCATGTCAGTTGATAGATTTGCAATAAAACATGATCTAAATTATAAAGCCGGCAAAGGGAAATATTATTCCGCTACCGGCTTTGTTAATTTTAAGAAAGTGGTTATTGTGAAACCTGTAACGTATATGAATTTTAGCGGTATTGCCGTGAAGGAAATATTGGCTTATTACGATGCCGAGGTAAGTGATGTCCTGATAGTCTATGATGACATAAACCTCGATATTGGTTCAATTAGACTTAGAAAATCAGGTACTGCGGGTGGGCATAATGGCATCAAATCAATTATAAATGCTTTGGGTACAAATGAATTTCCAAGGTCACGAATTGGTTTCAGAACAAGTACTATCGCAAGTATCTTAGAA
>WTAK01000073.1 GCA_013139625.1 Candidatus Delongbacteria bacterium
CAATTGCAACCGGGTTAATAATAGTATTTTGTCCTGCTGGTTCGTTAAGGATATTTACTGGAACTTTGAATGTGTAGAAACCTTTTCTAACGATTTTCTGAAATAAAGATACTGAATGAGTGGAGTATCTTATAGAATTAGTATCTCTTAATATTAAACTTACATTTTTTGAATAATCTGTGATCAGGTCTTCGGCAATATCTCTGTGTGACTGAACATTGTTGATCAGCTTAACTTTTTTTGCAGGACCGGATATTTTTATAGAATCAGGTCTTTGTTTAAAATCACCGGAAGTAACATATCCCGGTGCTAAAGTATACTTAGAGTTAGAATTTACCGGAACTTTTTTCTCTAAAAGATCATCTAGTACAACAATTACTTCCTGAGGGTAGAATATGAAAAGAGGTTCGAGTTCATTAGAAGTTAAATTAACAAAAAGGTCAGAATTCAATCTTTGAACAATAGTATCTTTTTTTGTAGAAAGATCAATTTCGAAAAATAACGAATTTTTTGTATCTGTCATTATAAGTGCCTTACCTTTTGATCTTACTTTTATTTTTGCAAATTGTGGTATAGGGTTTAATAAAGTTTTATTTGTTGGTAAATTAGTTATTTTAATTGGTATAACAATATTTGTTTCAAAATCTTTTTCTAAATTAATATTCAACCATAAGATTATACCGATGATAAAGAAGATGAATTTTGTACGTACATCTTTTCTAAAGGCTGAGTAAATATATTTGAAAATATTGATTATTCGGTTAGAGTTCATATTTTAAGTTCCTATTAGTTTTTTAAAATATACAATTAATATATTTTTTTTACAATATCTAAAACCGTCCACCATCGTCAGAATCAATATTCCTTGGGGTATGGATATCACATTTTTCTGAGGGAACATATTTTTTATTAAAAATCTCTTTATATGTTCTCGGACAATATGGTCCGGCAGGCTTCATACTATCTTTACAAATTTCGACTTCAATGATACCTTCAGGAACTTCAAAGTCTTCAATAGGCCATTTCATTTCCTGATATAGTTTCTTAATAAACTTACCCCATAAAGGCAAGGCTGTATTAGAACCTGTGGCTCCTTTACCTAATTTATAATAAGGATCTTGCAATCCTACCCAAACAACAACGGCTATCTGAGGAGTAAACCCACAGAACCAGGCATCAGTAAAATCATTGGTAGTACCTGTCTTACCTGCAACAGGTCTTCTGAAATCATACATAAATCGAAGTCTTTTTCCGGTACCATTATTTATAACATCTTCCATCATATTGGTGATCATATACGCAGTTTCTTTTGAAATAGCGACACTTCTATCAGGATGATATTCTTCGATCATATTTCCATTTTTATCTTCGATCTTTAAGATATCCAAAGGTTTGATATGAGTTCCTTTATTAGCAATAGTAGCATAAGCAGTTATAATATCTAAAGGTCTAAGAGAACCTGCCCCAAGTGCGATAGAGCTGTATGCCATAATATATCTTGTATTAACTCCCAGTTTTCTTGCATAAGTAATTACCTCTCTCGGAGTAATGAGTTCCATAATCAATCTTACAGAGATCAAGTTCAATGATTTTCTCAGAGCTTCCCTCAGTGATATATATCCACCGATATTCGTTTTATCATAGTTACCCGGTTGCCACCTTGATCCATCAGGCATGGTTACTACTACAGGTTGATTTATTAGAGTAGTAGCAGGGGAATATCCGTTATCCAAGGCCGTTAAATAAACAATAGGTTTAAATATAGACCCAGGTTGTCTCCATGCCTGAGTAGCAGTGTTGAATTTATATTCTTTAAAATCTGTACCACCGATCATGGCAAGAATATTACCATTTTTGGGATTGATAGCCATTAGTGCTATCTGAGGTTTTAGTTTTGCCTCAGCCAGTGAGTCTATCATTAAACTGTCAGTCATTTTAAATTGCCATCTGGTAGAATCATAATGTGTATGAACGTATTTTTTTAAACCTTTTCTATGGTCTTTAATAAATCGCCGTTTGGTGCTTGCAGTAACAATAGGTACATAATCATTCACACAGCTATCAGCGATAGCTTGTATCCTGGAATCTAAAGTAGTGTAAACTTTTAAGCCATCTCTCAGGTACTCAAAGTCATATTCTTTCTGCATATCTCTTAATTTCTTTCTGATATTTTCCGTAAAATATGGAGCAATCCCGATCTGTCTCTTCTTTTTATCGTTCAGTACTATTGGTAACAGTTTTAAAGAATCGTATTCAGTTCTTTCTAGATATCCCATAGTAAGCATATTATAAAGTACGAGGTTTCTTCTGTTAAGAGCTCTCTCAGGTTTCTTGAAAGGATTATAATGGGCAGGAGCTTTCAATTGAGCTATCAATAGTGCCGATTCTTCAACGAGTAGTTCCGATGCATTTTTTCCGAACATTCTTTTTGCACTGGATTGAATACCGTAAGTTCCTTCGCCGAAAAGACATTGAGTTAAATACATTTCCAAGATCTCTTTCTTTGAATACATTTTCTCTAATTGAACAGAAGTAAGAAGTTCTTTGATCTTTCTTTCAAGGTTTTTCTTAAAACCGATCTCGTTATATAGATTTCTTGCCAACTGCTGAGTAATAGTTGAGGCTCCATGTACATTTTTACCGACAAGTTTTCTTGGAACAGCCATCATTGCAGCTTGAATTGTTCTTCGTGTGTTGAACCCCCAGTGTTCGCCGAATGATCTATCCTCGGTGGATGTTAAAGCTTGAATAACATGGTTAGGTATGCTATCAAGATTAACAGGATTTCTATTCTCAGAATATAATTCTTTTATAAGCACGCCATCAGCTGAATATATCTTGGTAATAAGGTTCGGTTCATATTTTTCCAGTTTCTTAAATTCCGGAAGGTCAGTCATTAAGTTTGAAATGTATATGTATAGAATAAATATTGCTAAAGCTGATATAAGTATAGTTCCTGTGAATAATATCAATAACGCTTTAGTTACATTAGACTTTTTTTTCTTTTTTTTATTCGCCATTATTTTCCTTTTATCTCCACAGGTTGAAACCTGCGGTTATGGTTGTTATATCCCGCCGGGATAATATTTTAGTTCGAGCTTATTTCCATCAAAGATCCCGTAAGAAAAATGATTGATCCAATCCCCGGTATTCAAATAGAAATTGCCATTATCTTCTTCTAGAACAGGGTCATGCAAATGCCCTAAGATCACGTAGTTATAATTTTCTTTGAATTTTGCTTTAGCAAAGTCAAAATATTCACCTCTCCACTTAGACCTATCTTTTGAACGATATTTCCTGCTTGAACCTGAAGTCCATTTAGCGATCTTAATCCCAAGGTCAGGGTGGATAAAAGTCTTGAATAGAAAATTTGAAATTTTGCTTCTGAGGATCTTCTTCAGAAATCTATATCCTGAGTCAACTTTAGCATATCCGTCAC
>WTAK01000479.1 GCA_013139625.1 Candidatus Delongbacteria bacterium
TATCGATATTCATTATCT
Source organism: Candidatus Delongbacteria bacterium (assembly GCA_013139625.1). GTDB lineage: Bacteria > UBA4055 > UBA4055 > UBA4055 > UBA4055 > WTAK01. The sequence goes on from WTAK01000479.1 coordinate 19, forward strand.
CATTATTACCGCCGATATTATAAACTTCACCCAACTTCCCTTTCTCGAGGACAGTCCAAATAGCGTCGCAATGATCCTCTACATAAAGCCAATCTCTTATCTGCTTTCCATCACCGTAAATAGGTAAATCTTTGTCGTTGAGTGCGTTATTTATAATAAGTGGAATAAGTTTCTCTGGGAATTGATAAGGCCCGTAGTTATTTGAGCATCTTGTGATCAATGTTGGAAATTTATATGTATCATAGTATGATTGAACTATACAATCTGCAGATGTTTTTGATGCTGAGTACGGAGAATGAGGCTGTAATGGAGTTTTTTCTGTGAACTTAACACTTAGATCATCTTCTGGCAAAGTTCCATAGACCTCATCTGTTGATACTTGAAGGAATCGCTTATCTGAAAAATCCTCCCCCCATGCTTTTTTAGCACTGCTTAACAGAACTCCGGTACCTAAAACATTTGTCTTGATGAAAATATTAGGATCGTGGATAGAACGATCAACATGTGTCTCCGCTGCAAAATTTATAACTGTATCAATGTTATTATCAGAAAATATCTTAGAAACTAACTCTTCATCACAGATATTACCTTTGATAAATTTATATCGAGTATCATTTTCAATGTTTTTAAGGTTTTCAGGATTACCTGCGTAAGTAAGATCGTCTAGATTTATTATCTGAATATCATTCTGAATTTTTAGAATATATTGAATAAAATTAGAACCTATAAAACCCGAACCACCTGTAACTAATATCTTTTTTATCATATTTTACCTTTTTAATATATCCACGATACGCTCCGCTGTCTTCCCATCCCAATACTTTGGAACCGTTCCTTCTTTAACCCTACCATTGATAATATCATCAACATGGTTCAAGATAACTTCTTTATCCAACTCTGGAATCAATATATTCGTACCCTGTGTAATAGTAGAAGGTCTTTCAGTGTTCTCTCTGAGAGTCAAACATGGCTTACCAAGATAAGTAGTCTCTTCTTGAATACCACCAGAATCAGTAAGCAATAATTTACTTTCTTTCATCAGTTTCATAAAGTCAAGATATCCCAAAGGATCAGTAAGTTTTATTCTGTCATTATCAGCGAAACCTTTCATTATTCCGAATTTTTCAAAATTCTTCAATGTCCTTGGATGAATAGGAAATACTATCTTAAATTTTTTAGAAATATCGATTAAGGTCTCAACTAAAATTTTCGTATTTGTAAGATCATCAACATTTGAAGGTCTGTGCAGAGTTACTAAAACAAAACCCTCTTTATCGACTCCCAATGTTTCTAGGATCTTTGAGCTGTTAGCAGCTTCTATATTATTAATCAATGAATCGATCATAACATTACCAACATGGAAAACTTTATCGTCTGAAACACCTTCATTCTTCAAATTCTCAAGACCACTTTCTTCTGAGATGAAAAGATAATCTGCCACAACATCTGTCATAAGCCTATTTATTTCTTCGGGCATTCTATTGTCAAAGCTACGCAATCCTGCTTCAACATGTACTGTTTTAATTCCAAGTTTTACAGCGACTAAAGTACATGCAACAGTTGAATTCACATCACCAACAACTAAAACAATATCCGGTTTTTGCTCTAAAACAACTTTCTCAAATTCAACCATGATCTTTGCTGTCTGAACAGCATGAGAACCACTACCGACCTTTAGATATACATCAGGTTCAGGCATTCCCAGATCTACAAAGAATACTTTTGACATTTTTTCATCGTAATGCTGACCGGTATGAACAAGATACGGTTCAATTCCTTCTGTTCTCAGCATTAGGTTATGAATTGGTGCGATCTTCATAAAATTCGGTCTTGCACCCACTACATTGATAATTTTCATTTATTTTTGATTCCTTTTTTTATGAGACGTGATGAATCACGTCTTTACATAGGTTATTTAGCTAAATAATATGATATCGTTACGACGCTGGCAACGATAGAAACCCATTCTTTTATTGTCATTCCATCTTTTTCTTCAGGGGTCTTAGCTCTCTTAACAACAATTCTTGATCCTTCTTTCACAGTAGGAGAAAAGAACCACCCATCAACTTCTGCTGCACCACCGGGATAAAATACAACTGTCTCACCCTCTTCATAGTCATCGACCACCATAATTCCACCTGCAGCCTCAACATAGTCTTCAAGATCCCAACCTCTTTGATATTTCACAAGTCCCGGACTGAAAACAAAACCTTCTACCATAACTACACCAGAATGTCTTGGAATTGAAATAATATCTCCATGCCTTAATGTCATTTTACCACCTGAAGAGCCATTGGTCACCTGATCGAAATTTGACAATATTTTCACACTGTCTCTCATGAATGTAATACCATCTGTAAATGCTTCATTCTTCAATCCACCGGCTCTTTTAATTACTTCTGCAAGTGTTTCATTCTCTTTTGTAAGTGAATACATTCCCGGAAATTTCACTTCACCTTTCAATTCTACCGTTCTTTGATATTGAAAATCAGGATATTGTCTTATCACTACTTTATCTCTGTCCTGTAATTTGAATTTATTCTTTCCTGTGATGCCTGTTTTAAAGAAATTTTGATCTATTGTAATCTTATGAGCTGAAGATAATACTTCAGGTGAAATATTATAAGGATCAACTCTGAAAACTTCTGCTTCATAGAAAAAAGCACCTGTCTTAAATCCACCGGCCTGTAAAATAAGATCTTCCACATACATATTTGTCTGCAAGTCATATTTCCCCGGATTACGAACAAGACCTGAGATCGATACTTCAGTTGGATATTTTATCACGTTGATATTATATATTTTTAAATGATCTTTGTCTTTTAGTAAAATATCTTCTGTTTCATCTCCTGCTAACATTTTTCTTAAGTTGATAGGAATAATCTTAGTTGTGATACCATCATCATTAAAACGAATCAGGTCAGCTCTTTCCAAATATGTTTTCTTTAGGAATTCAGGATCTTGAAGACTTCCGCTTTTGAAGATCAGATCAGAAATTTTTGTATTTTCATCAAGGAGATACTTATTCGGTCTTTTAATGTGACCGCTTATCTGAACATGTTTTCTGGATTGAATTTCCCAGGTAGAATATATCCTTACCTTATCTGAACTTTCAAGTTTAAGATCCAAACTTTTAGCATCTGTAAGATCAAGGTCTATAAATTTAGTTGTCAGGTCAGGATTTATCCTTACCAACTCAGCTTTACTTAGATATGCCTCTGGAAGTGCGCCACCTGTTTTATTTATTAGATCTCCAACCGTCATATCATGAGTTAAAGCATATTTTCCCGGCTGAAAAACTGCTCCTGCAATAAATATATTATTAATCAAGATATCTGTAACAGGGAAAATGGTTATAATATCACCGTTCTCAAGTTTGACAGGATTGACCTTTACTTTTCCTTTGACAATGCTACCGAATTCAAATTCTTTCACTTCCTTTGAATGCAATAATCCGGGTTTTCTGAGTTCAAAAGGAATTATCCTTTCTATCTGAACTCTGCTTAAACTGGAAGTTATTTTAATTCCACCTGAAAACTTTATAAGATCCGCCAAAGTCTCTTTTTCTTTAAGTTCATAGATAGATTTTTTATTCACTTCTCCATCAAGTTTGATGCTGCTATATCTTGGAGAAACTAGAATATTATCGTTATTCTTCAGAATTATATCATCAACCTTACGACCGGTCAGTAGATAGTCATAAATATCCATAGTCGCTACCACTTTACCATTTCTCACAACCTTGATATTTCTTAGAGTACCTTGTGCGGTTGGACCACCTGCGTTATACAGTGCCGTAAAGACAGTTGAATATGAATCCAACTTTAAAGCTCCCTTTTTGAACACTTCACCAACTAAAAACACTGTGATCGGCTTAAGCTTACCAAGGGATACATCAAGGTAAGTTGAAGGTTCTCCACTTCTAGGTGCAAGAGTAATATATGCTTTAGCTAAAAGTTTCCTCAGCTTCTTTTCCAGTTGGCTCAAGGTTAAACCATTGACCGTTACAAGTCCCACATTATTTACGTAAATAGTACCTTCTTTGGATATTTTAAATGTTTTTCTCAGCTCAACATCACCCCACATGACCATAATAATTTCATCTCCGGCACCTATCTGATAGTCAGAATATGATGTCATTGTAGATTCCATTTTAAAGCCTCTACTCGTATAGAAAAGATCATAACCGTAGTAACCCTTGGTACTCAATGAGATCTCTCTTAAAAAATCCTTACTTCTGATATTTACAATTTTTTCGTCGTCATCATCTAATTCAGGTTCCGTAATAATTTCCGGTGTGGATTCTGGATCTAACGATCCGCCATTAAGTTTTTCAACTTCCTTCATTGCAGCTTCAGGGGTTATAGTACCCGCTTCTACTTGTTGTTTTAGATCTGCTGTTTTAGCTTCTGCTGCTACTTTTGCATCCTGAGCAAGTAGCATCGAAAAGCTGATCGATAAAATGATTAAAATAATAAATGTGCGTATTGAGTTTCTCATTTTTATTCCTGTAATAATTTTTGTAAATTTTTTATATTTACTTTGTAAATACATTTTTGTTCATATTAAAGAGTTTAATATACCAATTTTGTGGGTAAGTAGCAACGGAATTAATATGATATTTCTGTTATTGGATAAGGTACTTTAGTGCCTTGTAAATATCGAATTATTTCAATAAATAATTCTTAAACATTAAG
>WTAK01000343.1 GCA_013139625.1 Candidatus Delongbacteria bacterium
GAGCGATATCCAACTTACTATTGAACCTGATCCCCAAATAGGCAATAATCCAAGTGTTGATATTTTCAATACTAAAATTTATACATCAGGCTCTCTAAAAGACGGTATTTACATTAAGAATGCTGGAGCTCTAGATATCGAGAATGTCACTATTGATAATTTTCGTAACGGAATCGTTATTGATCTATTAACAATTCCTGCAGGAAAAAGTTCAAGAAGAATTACAAATAATACTGTTACTTTCGATGTAGGTACGACTAACAAGTTGGGTCAACAAATCGGTATTCAAGTACAAAATACTAATGACATAGAAATTGAAAATAATAATATTGAAAATGGTGATATCGGTATTGAGATGTCTAGTTCATCTGGTAGAATTACGAACAATACTGTTACTTTTGATGTTGGAACTACCAATAAAGATAAGTTACTCGGTAAAATTGCAATTAATGTCATTTCAGGTACTGATGTTGAAATAACAGATAATGATATTTGGATAGCAGATTCGACTTCAGCTTTGATAAGTGCAATTAATGTTGAGAATAGTAGTGCCCAGATTTATTATAACAAAATAAATTTCTACAATCATAATTCTCTCGTTAGAAACGGCATCGTATTTAATGATGTTCTTGATTCGACCTATGCGTATAATAATACGATTTTTAATGCTAGAAAGGGTGTAAATAATACTCCTGGATTTTATAGTGTTGATTTCATTAATAATATTATCTGGAATGATGGAACTTATTCAAGTAATGTTGATAATCCTGATAGTATTAATTTCTATAACAATAATATTGAAGATATGACAGGTATTACAGGAACAGGTAATATCAGTTCTGATCCGTTATGTATTGATCCATCAACAAATGATTTGGTTATAAGTACATCATCACCTTGTAAGAATACAGGATTGGCAGTAAGCGGTTTCCATATTCTTGATACAAATTACTTTGGAGATGCTCCTGAAATAGGTGCTGTTGAATATTATGAAATTTCTTTAACTGCACCAGGGGATGCAACAATTTCTATGACCGATTCTACTTTTACGCTTGGATGGAGTGCTGTTTCGGGTGCAACATCTTACGATGTTTACTCCAGTAATGATCCTTATGGAACTTTCACTTTAGAAGTAAATGTAGTTACAACTTCGTGGACTGATACAGATATCACTTCTATGAAGAAATTCTATTATGTAATTGCAAGTGAATCATCTAAGAATGCTGGATATGTTAGAGAACATGATTCTTTGAGTAAGATCGTTGAAGATAAAAAATATAAAGTGATAAAGAAGAGAATTCCAAAGAAAATAAGACGAACAACAAACTTAAATAAGTAAAAAAAAGCCCCAAACGGGGCTTTTTTTTAGCTAATCACTAACAACTAATCACTAGTCACTATCTTTCATCCATTCTAACCATGTATCCGGTTCATAACCGACAGTTGCCTTCCCTCCGGCTCTGACTATTGGCAATTTCATTAACTTCTGATCTTCAAGTAATTCTTCCTCAGCATTATACTCCAAGTATTGAAATTTCTTTTTGAACAGCTGAGAATCTTTATCGATCATGTTCTCTGCCCCACCGACAGCATTCTTGATCTTCTCAAATTCACCCTTACTCATCTCTTTTTCATCAAGATTAACTGAATGAAATTGTATTCTTCTGTCAGAGAAAAATCTTTCTGCCTTTTTTGTATCTTTACTCTTTTTCCTGCCAAATATCTGAATATTCATATTGTTCCTGTAAATATATTTTTGTAAGGGACGCAGATCTGCGTCCCCTACAATTTTCGTGTTTTTCGTGGTTATTCCTTTAAAACGTTGTGGTATCAACAAATGTAAAATCCTTGATCAGCATTGATGGAACTCTTACATTATCGGTCAACTGCTCCTCTTTACCTAAAGCTAAGATCCTCTTGGTAACTTCGATCGCCATTTCGTTAAATCTTAGATTAACAACAGAGTGTTTGATCTCCCCATTCTCGAAGTAATACATACCATCTCTTGTAAGGCCGGTCAGCTCACCTTTTCTTGTACTTACATTTCTAATGTACCAGAAGTTATTGATGATAATGCCATTGTCAACCTTTTTCATCATCTCTTTTTCATCAGTATCACCACCGGAAATAATCAGATTTGCCATAAGATTTGGCTCAACACCGATCTTCTTTGCATATGATCTATTAGTGAAAAGATTTTTGAGTACACCGTCTTTGATCCATTCTATATCTTTTCCTATTATTCCGTCAGCACTAAACGGGCTTGCAGTTATAGACGGATCACTGAATGTTGATATCAATGAGAATTTCTCTCCGAATAATTGCTTATCTATTGAATCATGGAAAGGAGTAATCTTATAATCAGCACTTCTTCTGTCGTAGAAATATAGTAAGAAACTAAAGAAATTCAATACAGCTTGAGGTCTTAAAATTACATTGTAAGTACCTTTTTCAATTGCTTTAGGCTCACTTAAGGTATCAAATCTGAAATTCAATTCTTCGATCTCTTTATCAATAGGAAATTCATTAAAATCCTTTACCGATCTGCTAACTTTAACTTCCTTATTGATATTATCTGACATTGTCATTGAATTTGAGAATGAGCTTGATTTATCGAATCCTTCAAATCCATTTTTTGTACTTGTGTAAAAATCTGAAATAGTCTTTATCATTAATCCTGAACC
>WTAK01000138.1 GCA_013139625.1 Candidatus Delongbacteria bacterium
TCCTGACCGGAGGAGATGCATCTTTGATCGGTTCAAAGATGACAAAAGAGTATGAGATCGTTGAAAATACAGTGTTACTCGGAGCTCGAATAATTTATCATAACCAAAGTTAATTCAAATGAAAAAAATTATTCACATATTTATTTTCCTTTTAGTTAGTTCAATGATGGCTCAGTCACTTCTAAATATTAAGAAAGCTGATGTCTTCAAGCAAACCAAAGATGGTCGAAGGATAATTTACGGAAACGTCAGTATTGAATATGATGTTTATAAAGTAGATTGCGATTCTGCTATAGTTGGAAAAGACCTGAAAAGTGCAAAATTATTCAAGAACGTTGTACTTCGGGATACTTCAATGGTGATTCATTGCGATAAAGCAGATATTTACAGATATAATGAAAAAAGATCGGTATATCTTACCGGAAATGTTATGCTAAAGCAAGAAGATGTGACTGTTTACGGGAAGTCTGCAAAACTAATGGAATTATTTGACCGTGTTACCATAAAGGATTCGGTTAGAGTTGAATATCAGCCTACACCTTCTATTTTATTTTGTAGAGAACTTAAATATGATACAAAGAAAGAAGTTATCAGCTCAACTTCTATTGACAGTGTTTTTGCACTGGATTCTTTGAGGTATTATGAACTTAAAACTAACAGAGCTATTTACGATCTTTCAACTTCTATTCTAAAGTTAAATTCCAGATACGATCTTGAAGTATATGAATTGCAGGATTCTATTCTAAATATTTCTACATTTTCTTCGAGCGATATACCCGGGTTGAAAAAGAACCTAGTGTTTAAAAGCAGATCAACTATTTCAGCAGATAAAGGAAATTTCAACTTTGAGACCAATAATCATTTCGCAAGTGGAAATTGTAAATTCTCAAGATATGAAACAGATAACCCTGATACTACTTTTTTCTCATGTGAGACTATTGATTATTCTACAGATACAGGTATAACTCAAATAGATAAAGATGTCAGATTAGATAGAGGTACTCTATTTGTTACAACAGATTATGGAGAATTTCACCACGATAAAGATCTTATAAAACTTCTAAAAACTCCCAAGATCATTTTTGAAAATCACACTATAACGGGAGATACGATCTTTATTACAGCAGATGATGGATCATTTTCGCCTAAAGAAGCTACGATAATGAACAATGCTTTTTTTGAATCAATTCCCGACTCAAATAAGATGGATGAAAAGAACCAAATGAGTGGTAGAAAGATGGATATTTGGTTCGATAAAGAAAAACTTTCTAAAATTCTTATTTCAAAAGAAGCAGAAGCGTTGTATTTTATAAGAGAGAGCGAAAAGTCAGAAAGTAATGCTTCAAATTACCTATTGGGTGATACTTTGGTTATCAATTTGGATGATGAAGGTATTACAAATGCACATGTTAAGGGTGGATGCGAAGGAGTGTATTCACCGGGAAATCTAAAGAAAAAAACAATAAAGAAGTAGGGAACGATTTCCAACCGTTCCGGGAAAAAAGGTAAATGAAAGAAATATTAAAAGCAGATAATTTAAAGAAGATATATGGTCATAAAGAGGTCGTTAAATCGGTTTCTATAGAATTGAAAAAAGGTGAGATAGTTGGTTTGCTTGGTCCTAACGGAGCAGGGAAAACAACAACCTTCTATATGTTGACAGGCATGATAAAACCAAACGCAGGTAAAGTTTATCTCAATGGTAAGAATGTAACTAAAATGCCAATGTATAAGAGAGCAAGGCAAGGATTGGGTTATCTTCCACAGGAAGCATCAGTTTTTCGTAAACTGTCTGTAGAAGATAATATAATGGCGATTCTTGAAACTGTTGAAAAGGACAAGAAGAAAAGAAAAGAAAGACTTGAGCTTCTTCTTGATGACTTGAAGATCTCTCATATTAGAAAAAGCATGGGATTTTCTCTTAGTGGTGGTGAAAGGAGAAGGGTTGAAATAACCAGATCATTGGTAACTAATCCTGATTTCATTCTTCTTGATGAACCTTTTGTAGGTGTTGATCCTGTTACGATAGAATCGATACAGAATATTGTTGTCGGGCTAAAGAAAAGAGGTATAGGCGTTCTTATTACAGATCATAATGTTTACGAAACTCTGAAGATCACTGATAGAGCTTATATACTTTTCGAAGGTGAAATTATGATCGAAGGTTCTTCAGAATTCTTGGCGAATGATCCTACTGCAAGAAAACTGTATTTGGGAGAAAATTTTAAACTTCATCGAAAAGAAGATCTTGATTAATAATATCTCACAAAGACACTAAGTCACAAAGAAAAGATAAAAGATTATTTACAGGATATAGCACTAATAACCGCAGGTTTCAACCTGTGGAGAAAAAGGGAGGTGTATCATGTTAAAACATACATTAAATACAAATCTCAGGCTTGACACAAGACTTGAACCGGCAGTAATTCTCCGATCGGAGATCCTGGCACTTCCATTATTACAATTAGAAGCTAAAATAAAAGAAGAACTTGCAGAGAACCCTTTTTTAGAGTCAGAGGAATTTGAAACATCCGACAAAATAGCTGATGATGATGCAATAGATCAGAAAGAAGATATAAATATTGAGGAATTCATGAAAGAATTCTCGAATTATGAAGATAATTTTCCTCAATATGCCAAAGATGATGATGAGAAAAATTTTCAGCAGCCAATGATCAAGACTTTGAAGGATTCTTTGTACGAACAGATATCTCAAGACGGTTTTTCCAAGATCCAAACTGAAATAGCGAAGAAGATCGTAGATAATCTTGATGAATGTGGTTTTTTTACGATAGAACTTTCTGAAATATCTTCATCATTTGATAAAGTAGATGATGAACAGGTAGAAATTGTCCTTAAAAAAGTTCAGCTACTAGAACCAGTGGGAATAGCTACTAGGAATGTACAGGAAAGCCTTATTATTCAGCTGAGATCAAGAAAATTATACATGGAAGATAGCTTAATAGTCTTGAAAGATTATTTTGATGATTTTATGAATAATAAAATGTCACAAATTATGGATAGTACAGGTATTTCCCGAGATCAAATGCTGGAGGTTATGGAAGAGATTAAACATCTAAATCCTAAACCAGGTGCTTCCAGAGTTTTGGATTCATGGGAAAAAAGCTTTGATAATAATTCTGCTATCGTTCCGGATTTTATTATTAAGCGTATAGATGGAAAGCTTCAAGTATTTTTGAATTCACCTTCAATTCAGAATCTTTATGTCAATGAGAATGATGCAAAGATCATGCTTGGAAACTCTGAGATGGATAAAAAGGGTAAGGATTTCGTTCGTAGTAAATTTGAAAAAGCAAAATGGTTTATCAATGCTATTGCTCAGAGAAGAAGAACACTGAAAAAAGTGATGTATTCCATTATTAAATTCCAAAATCCATTTTTTGAGGATGGACCGGATAAATTAAAGCCGCTTATTTTAAAAGATGTTGCCGAAGATATCTCTATGGATATTGCTACTATTTCTAGATCTACGAAAGGGAAATATGCTTATACTGAATTTGGAATTTTTGAACTTAAATATTTTTTCACTGATAAGATACATACTGATACAGGTGATGATATTTCTACAACTTTGATAAAGACCAGACTTAAAGAGATTATTGATGCGGAAGATAAGTTAAAACCATTCTCTGATCAGAAACTTTCCGAAATACTGACTAAAGAAAATAAACATATAGCTCGAAGAACTGTTCAAAAATATAGAGAACAATTAAGTATCCCATCTGCAAGAATGAGAAAAGAAATTTAGTACATTTTTTGAAGAAAAATTAAATATTCCCATGAATTGTTAATGGAGTGATATCATGAAGAAAATTGGTTTTGATGAAAAATTTCTGCTTTTAACCAAGGAAAATAATAATAAAAGGTTCTTTGCTTT
>WTAK01000392.1 GCA_013139625.1 Candidatus Delongbacteria bacterium
GAATGTCAGACTCGCTCATAATCCAAATGGAAAGATTACAAATAAGTTGTATCGAGAGCAAAAGGTTCATGTATACGAAATCAAGAATACATGGGCTAGGATATCTGAGTATTACGATGGCAGTAAAGAAGGCGTTTCTGGTAAAGTCGCTCGTTGGGTATCAAAGAAATACTTGTCTGCCACACGTCCATCCGATAAACCAAAACAAAAATTTTCAGACGATCCTCGTATAAAGGGCATTCCTAAAGTGCCTAAGTATGGTTTAACTGAAAGAGATATTCAAGTTTTGTATACGGCTGCCAAATATTTCTTAAAAAAGGGTAGATGTAGAAAAATTGAATATGGTGACAAAAGCGTTAGTAAACCAAATACATATTACTTGAACTGGGGAGGGAGAAATTATTTTTTTAAGCCCTCTGAGATTCCTGGATTATAATAATGGATTAAAAATATTAAAACAAAAAAAGGTATTCATCGAACACCTTTTTTTACTGTATAAAAACGATATATTAAGCGATTCTTTTTTCTACTAATTTTTCATCGATCTCAACAGTAGCTTTTGCTTTAAGGTCTTGAGCAAATTTAGAAATATTGTTATTTATCACAGTATTCTTAATGTTTAAATAAATTTTAAAACCGTGGAAAACTCCTATTTTAACCGATATTTTCACGCTTATGTTGACAAAACCATGAAAATATTATAGTATTGGAATTGATTAAATAAAAAAAGGTGGATAAAAATCCACCTTAAAAGTATCTAACGAAAATAATATTCTAAGCGATTCTTTTTTCTACTAATTTTTCATCGATCTCAACAGTAGCTTTTGCTTTAAGATCTTGAGCGAATTTAGAAATATTATTGTTGATCACAGTGTTCTTCATGTTATCTTTCAATACATCTTTAACTTCTTCAAACTTCTTAAGACCACCAACACTCTTTTCAGTAAGCTTGATAATGTGATATCCGAATTGTGTCTCAACTAGGTCACTGATCTCATCTTTTTGTAATTCAAAAGCAGCCTTATCAAATTCAGCTACCATTTTACCTCTACCGAAAGATCCAAGATCTCCACCTTTTTCTCTACTTGGACATTCTGAGTGAGCGGAAGCATATTCTCTAAAATCTCCACCAGCGAGCACTTTCTCATGTATTTCAAGTGCCAATTCCTTATCTTCTTTCTTTAGAAGAATATGAGAAGCTCGAACTTCCTCACCGGAAATAAATTTAGCTTTATTTGCTTCATAGTATTTTAAAGTATCTTCATCTGAAACTTTAGTTTTATCAACGTAGTTCTCTTGAATAAATTTTTGTAAAGTGATGTTTTTCTTAATTTTATCTCTAGTAGACTCTATTGTCTCTCCTGTTTTTGCAACTGCATCTTCAAAAGCTTCTTTAGTTTCGAAATTTGCAGCAATCTGTGCAAACATTTGATCAATTTCCGGCTCAGTTACTTCAATGTTAGTTTTTTCAGCTTCTTCCATAAGAAGAGTTGCTTCGATAAGTTGATTTGTAATTTTATCAACATCATTCTTATCTAATTTCTCTTTACGAGTATAATGTTTTTTCTCTGCACAAGCCATATCGAAATCTTTTTCAGTGACAGTAAATCCATTAACTTTAATCATTTTGTATCTCCTTATTATTATTTTCGACAGAAGATAATAAAAAAAAATTAACATAGCAAGTAGGGAACGCAGATCTGCGTTCCTTACTTTAAATTTATATTAAATGAACGATTACATTTTACGACCGGAGACATCTCTCATGATACATAAATATGTTCCATCAAGCATTTTCTTTGAATTCATCTCAACAGTTATTGTCGAACCATCACTAATGACAATATCTCTGACCATCAATATTGATCTGCCATCTTCTAATAGGTTATACTTTAATGGTTTGTTAGAAAGTTCATCTTTCGAAAAAAGATCAGACATATTCATTGTTAATAGCTTTTCGCTAGAAAAACCAGTAATAAATTCAGCTGCAGGATTAACATATGTGAAATTACCTGCACTATCACCTTTTAGTATAGCATCATCAGCTTGCTCGATCAAATATCTAAATTTTTCATCTCTGTATCCTAGCTCATGGACTGCATTCTTTTGCTCAGTAATATCGTTAGAAATTCCCAGAACATTTATAATTTCACCAAAGTCATTAAGAACAGGAGATAACTTAACTCGATAAACAGATTTTCCTATTTTGGTATTAACTTCAAGATCAAAAGTAATGCTCTGCTTGTTGCTAATAACATTCAATGCATTTTCGGAGAAAGCTTTTGCAGTATTTTCCGCAAGAATTTTGGATACATGCTTTCCAAGGATATCTGATTCTTTCAAATTTAGTCGTTCAAACAATATTCTGTTACCGGAAATGTATTTTAAATCAAGGTCTAGCATAAAAACTGATGCATCAATACTATCCAATAATGTTTTGTAATATTTTTTACTTTCTTTAAGAGCATCATACATTTTTTGAATTTTTGTGATATCCCAGAATTCCACAAGTATAGCTTTTTTCTTTTTAAATTCAATAGGGAATCCTTTGACAATAACATTGAATGGAGTTCCATCATTTCTCAAGAATGTTTCCTCAGTAAATTCTCCAGGTTTTTTATCTTTCAATAATTCTTTAATTCTTTTAAAATTTTGTTCTTTAAAATCAGGATGTACAAAGTCATTTACTTCTTTACCAATTAATTCCTTTGAATTTTTCACACCGATCAATTCATTAGTTGAACTATTGGTGTACATTATTTTTCCATCAGCATGAATTACCATTGCAGCGGGATTTTTATCAAGTTGATTCATATATCTATCTTCTATTTCCAACGGGAATTCTTCGTTGAGATCATTATGTGTTTCTTCACAATTTTTCAACTTATTTTTCAAAGAAACAAGTTCTGCAATCAATTCATCTTTAGTCTTTTTGTCTAGATCTTTCATAAGCTCTTTATATTTATTTTCGTCAATATCTACCACACAATTCATAAGTAATTTAAAAATGATAATCAAAAAAATCAAGGCTTATCAATTATTGTGTTAAAAAATATGATGCTAAATATCATTTTGAATATGAATTTGTTCGTGTATATTCCTTGAAAAATAGAAAATAATAAATGGAGAAGAGATGAAGAGAGTAATTATTTTTATGGTTCTAGTATTAGCAACGATATTGAACGCAAAAGAAGTGGAGTACAAGCCTTTTATTTTAGCACTTCAGGAGGCTGGTAATATTGATTCAATAGCTTTAAAAACAAAAGCAAAATTAATAGAAAGTGGATTTGAGATCGCGGGTGAGTATAGTCCTTATGCTAGATCGAAAATTATCATAGTGACAAATGATGAACTGAAAAAATTAGCAGGTAAAACTAAATACGGTGGATTTGGAGTAGCTCAGAGAGTATCACTTACGGAGTTGAACGGATCCGTTCAAGTTAGCTATACTAATCCTATTTATATGTTCCATGCTTACCAAATGAAAGGGAATATCAAACCGATCTTTGAAAATCTTAAGACAGCATTAGGATTTATAAAAGAATATGGTCCTGATGATGGATTAGAAGCAGAAGATATTGAAGAGTATCATTATAAGTTTTTGATGCCATATTTTGATGACTTTCTAGAGCTTGAAGAGTATGATACTTACGAACAAGCTATTTCTATGGTTGAAAAAGGTTTAGAATTGAAAGCAGGTGGAACTTCAAAGATCTATAGAATTGATATCCCGGGTAAGAAAGTAAGTATTTTTGGTGTATCTCTTAGTGTTGAAGAAGGTGCTGATAAATTCGTTATGACTGAGATAGATTTTAAATCTATCAGATCTACTGCACATTTACCTTACGAAATGATGGTTATCGGTAATGAAGTTATTGCATTACATACAAAATTTAGAATTGCTATAAATTTCCCAGATCTTGATATGATGGGGTCTCATAGTTTTATGGGGATCATGGGAGCTCCTGGGGATATTGAAGATGCGTTGGAGATCGTTGCAAAGGGTGGAAAAGATTAAAAGATAATTAAATGAATAAATGAATGTTGGGGCGTATCGAATACGCCCTTTTTTTATTATAGAAAGATTTCCTACTTGCCTCAAGCCAAGTTTATGCTTATTTTTTACTTGAGCTACAAACGAAACA
>WTAK01000442.1 GCA_013139625.1 Candidatus Delongbacteria bacterium
AGATCTTCCGAGAAATAGTAAAATCCTTCCTCAGATAGCTTGAAATTGCTGATCAAATTCAGCAATGATCTATAGCCACTCTCATTTTTGATATAAAATATTGTTCTGATATATTTATCGTTCTCTAATTTACAGAAAACATCTATTCCAATGATAGGTTTTATACCAGAACTTAAAGCTGCATTGTAGAATTCTTCTATCCCTGAAAAATTACCATGATCTGTTAGTGCTAAAGCTTTAATATCTGACTTCTTTGCCTGTGCGATCAGTTAATTAAATTTTATAGAACCTTCCGGCTTTGTATATTGGGAATAAATATTTATTGGCATCTTTTGATTATCTTATCTAGCTTTAATAAAATTTCTTTAGATCCTGCTGTTTTTGGATCTCTTATCACTTCAATTTTCTTTTCATGGCTATTAATCTTTATTATCAGAGATGAATTTCCATTTTCTCTGCTATCTTCATAGATCTTATCAATTTTATCCTTCCAAGCATTTTTTATCTCTGTGATCGTACTTAATTCTGTTTCACCTGAGACATTAATGCTTGTACTTACTATTCCTGACTCCAACTCTGTGTTTAAGACTCTGATCAATTCATTATCAGGATATCTTATTGCGATCGTATCAATATTTGATAAAAATGAATAATCTATTTTTCCACACTTATCTGCAATTACTGTCAACTTGCCGGGCCATACTTTATCATCTATTAATTCTCTCATCACTTTATCTGCAAAAGCATACTTAAAATAAGATCTCAATCTCCATTCATCTGTATCAAGAATTATGAATGGCTTATTTGCTCTTTGCTTAAGATCATTAATCCGATCGATCGCGATATTAGAAGTTGGAAGACAGGAAAATCCGTAGATAGTATCAGTTGGAATGATGACTAGACCATCATTTTTAATTATTTGAGCCAACTTATCTATTTTGCTTTTTAATTTCATAGTAAGAATTTACAATACATGTATCAATAGAGCAATAAATAACTTTTTCATTTTTAGATCGCTAAAATAAAAACGGGGTCGAATGGAAATCGACCCCTACAGTTTGTTTTTAATCTTTTAGCTCATATCTTATAACTTATATCTCATCACTATCTTTTTACATTACTTCGAAACCCAGACTTTTAAGCCAATTTAAAACACGTTCTTTAATGGTCTCTTGATAAAACTCAGTCCATTTTTCTTTATCCCCAATATGCTTTAAAAGAGCCTCTTCAATTTCTTCAAAAATTATAATATTCTTAATTGAAGTCATAACAGTAATTTTAAAGTCTTCATCATAATCAGTTTCAGTATCAAGATATATTTTAACTATCTTTTTTACTTCACTGGTTGTTACCGTAGGAATTGGCTCATAATCGTCCTGCTTTGTAAACCTTATTCTTTTGATCAGTTCTTTTTCATCTAATTCATCTGTCGGTGAATATATTTTCTCGTGATACATATCATCATCTTCAACATCTGTACTCCACTCTTCAAGAACAGTAGTTGTTTGGTCAAATTCTTTCTCAACACCGGCTGCAATGTTTTCATCAACATATACAATATCTCCGGTTTCCTTATATAGATAATAAGTCATATCTTCGGCTTTTTCGTGCATTACTCTGATTATTTCATCAATATAAAAATCAATCATTTAATTCCCTTCATTTATGGTTCTTTTTCTTCTTAGTAGTTTATCGAGATTTTTACCTTATCTCGTATTTTGACGAATATATCCTACTTATCTAAGCAATGTCAACTAAAAAATAAATAAAAAATTCAGGATGATTTTGCCTGTTTGTGAATAAAATTCAATAATCTTATTTTATTATAAGTTTTTCATTGTTGAAATAATATCAAGGTATTACATTTAAACCTTCATAATCAAAGGATAATTAATGGATTTTAATAGCAGTCAAATACAAGCAATCGAACACTTAGACGGACCCTGTTTAGTTTTAGCAGGTGCCGGCAGTGGGAAAACAAGAGTTATTATTGGCAGAATACAAAATTTAGTAAATAGACATCGGATCAGTCCGAGAAATATTTTAGCAGTTACTTTTACAAATAAAGCTGCAGAGGAAATGACCGATAGATTAAAAGGTTCTGTAAGAAATTCTAATGAGATTACTTGTAGTACATTCCATGCTTTAGGAGTTAGAATAATCAGAGAAAATGTTAAAACACTGGGTTATCGTAAAGATTTTACGATCTATGATTCTGCATCCCAACATGCTGTAATAAAAAAAGCTATGCACAATTTAAATATCAGTACTGACATGTTCGACCCAAAGCTGATACATTACAAATTATCTGCGATGAAGAATACTTATTTGAGCTTAGATAATCTACCTGCGTTAGATCCAATTTCAACATTGGCAAAAAGAATATTACCTGAATATAAAAGAATATTAAAATTTAATAATGCATTCGACTTTGATGATCTGCTTCTTGTAATGCTCGAACTTTTGAGTAAACACCCAGAAGTTTTACACAAATACCAAAGAAAATTTAAATATATAATGGTCGATGAATTTCAAGATACAAATCCAATACAGAATGCTATTATAAATCATCTTGCAGGTGATCATAATAATTTATTCGTTGTTGGTGATGACGATCAGTCAA
>WTAK01000029.1 GCA_013139625.1 Candidatus Delongbacteria bacterium
AAAAATGTGATTTTGAATATGATCTGAAAGGGGAAAGGGAGATAGATTCGCTTTTTGTTTATTCGAAGAAGAATGAATATTCTGAAGATATTATTACCAAATTAACCGAACTTAAAGAAGAATTTGAAGATCAGAAAGAATCAGATTTTCAGAAAAATACAACTTCGATCAAAAAATATCTAGCTATCGAATTTGGAGTATATACACATGGAAATCAGGAAAAATATAAGATATTGATAAAGAATGATAAGCAAATTAAAAAAGCTGTTCAGATCTTATCAAGAAGAAAAGAATATTACGAGATATTAGGGTATAAATAAGGATATATTGAATGTTGCATGACCAAATAAAATCACTTCTATTAAGTATTGCACGAAAGAATATTATTGCTACTCTAGATAAGAAAGATCTACGAGAAGCTTTAAATAACGAAAGATTACCTGAAGTGTTGCAAGAGAAAGGAGCCGTTTTTGTTACACTGACAGAAAATGGTCTTTTGAGAGGTTGTGTAGGCTCATTAGAGGCTCATCAATCTCTTTTAGATGATGTCCTTGATAATTCTTTTAATGCAGCTTTTAACGACTCCAGGTTTGCTAAGGTTGTTAAGGGTGAAATGAAAGATGTTAAGATCGAGATCTCGCTTTTATCGAATAGGGTAGAAATTGATTATTATACTTTTGCAGATCTTAAGAAAAAGATTAAATCTAAAGTTCATGGTGTTTATTTGACTTATGCAGGTCATTCTGCTACTTTTTTACCACAGGTATGGGATGAATTGGTTTCGCATGAGACATTCTTTGTTCATCTGGCTCAGAAGGCTGGGTTGTCACCGGATTTTATCTTTCATAATCATCCGAAGATCGAAGTTTATACGGTTGAAAAATTTAAAGACGAATAACCACACCCTACTCCATTAAATCTATTACTTCGCCCTTAGTCAAATATCTAAATTCACCTTCTTTGAGTCCACCAAGTCGAAGATTATTTACTCGAACTCGTCTAAGATTTAAAACATTATTTCCGACTTTTGAAAGCATTTTTCTGATTTGCCTGTTACGACCTTCTTTTATCACTAAGCTAACCTTAGTAAGTTCGATCCTCTTTACTTTTGCAGGCTGAGTTTTGTATCCTTCAATAGTAATACCTTTTTCGAATCTGTCCATCATCCTCTTTGTAACAGTTTCTTCTGTGACAACAATATATTCTTTTTCTTTTTCAAACGAAGGATGCATCAGCTTATATGCAAAATCTCCATCATTGGTCAATAGAAGTAATCCTGAGGAATCTTTATCAAGTCTTCCAACGGGATATATACGTTCTTTGATCGCTACCAGATCTGTCACAATGGGAGAGCTTGAATCTGTTTGCTTGAGTGAAGTAATGTAACCTTTAGGTTTATTAAGCAGTATGTAAATGTATTCTGCTTTAATATTTGATATTTGTTGTTCGTTTATTTCAACAGTATCCTTATCGGGATCGACCTTAGTTCCCATCTGTGTTACAACTTCACCATTTACTTTAATAAGTCCGTCAGTGATAAACTCTTCGCATTTCCTTCGGGATGCTACACCTTGATTTGCAAGGTATTTCTGTAATCTAACTAATTCTGCCAATTGATTTCCTTTTTTTAGATCCTGAACTAAATTCAGGATGACGATTTGTAAGTTCATCTAAATATATCGTAAAAGAATCATCTATACAAGTATAGAAAAGGATGATTAATATTATTGAAGAAATAAACAATTTTGAGTATATTAAAATAGTATGAATGAGCATTCGGATAATTAAGTTTACGAGATGGAGAGTTATAATGAATGAATTTAGAGAAACCTTATACGAATCATTATTATTTAGCTTTGGTAAAATATTAGCACAATATAATACATTTGCTCAGGGTGCGATATTAAACGAAGTAGGAAGAGAAGTTATTGAATATCTGAAGAAGAATGGCTATGATTATGATAAAACGGGAACAGTTGAAGATATCCAAAGACTTATGAATATGTTTATTGAAAATGGATTTGCAGATTTAGAAGTTATTTCAGCGGAACATGGAGATAAGTATATATGGAATAATCTTTATGGTGTCAAAGCTTATAATGAATTACAAAAGATAACAGATAATCCATTTTTATCATGCCCGTTAAATGCCAGTGTACACTATGTGGCAGGTAAATATGGAAAAGTATTAAAGCTTCATTCACAATCGTTTGATCCTGATGCTTGTTCTGCAATATCCGAAGAGGAAATTGTTGATAAAGAAACAGAAATTAATGACGAAGGATTTGATCCTTTAGTTATTGAGAATAAGAGATTGCTTGAAATTTCAGAAAAGCAGAATGAGGAACTTAAAAAAGCTCTTGCAGAAGTCAAACAGCTTCAGGAATTACTTCCGATTTGTGCAAACTGTAGAAAAGTTCGTGATGAAAAAGGTTATTGGAATCAGATCGAAGAATATATTGAAAGCCATACTGATTCTAAATTTACTCATGGAATTTGTCATGAATGTGAAGAAGAGTTATATGGTGACGAAGAGTGGTATCAGAGGAAGAGAGCTAAAAAATAAAAGGATTGCAATAATAACAATCCTTTTCGTGGGAATAACGGGACTCGAACCTGTGATCTCCAGCTTGTCGAGCTGGCGCTTTAAACCAACTAAGCTATACTCCCAGCTTTAATTTTTTCAACTTGTCAAATATCACATTTTAGAAAGAAATAGTCAATAATAATTTAAAGTCCCATAGGGACGGCTTATTCATAACACGGTACTTTAGTGCCGTGTACTTACTGAATAAACAATACCTACGGCATTGGTGGTTTTATTTAGCCTTAAATGTCAATATATATTGTGTTTAGCATATTTTTAGTATCTTTTTTTATAATTATAATGTATGTTTGCGATGGTTGAAAAATATGGACAAAATTAAAATTTTAGGGATAAAATGACAAACTCAAAATTATTTAAAGACCTAGGTCTTTCAGAAACTTCGTTAAAAGCTATCAACAGGAAAGGCTTCGAAGAAGCAACTGAAATTCAGGCAATGACCATACCTGTAATGCTAAGAGGTGATACTAATATTATCGCACAGGCTCAAACAGGAACAGGTAAAACCGCAGCATTCGGATTACCACTTATAGAAATGATCGATCCAAAACAAAGATCAGTTCAGGCACTTATCTTAGCTCCTACAAGAGAGTTGGCAATTCAGGTAGCTGAAGAGATAAATTCACTTAAAGGTGAGAAGAGACTGGTAATAGTACCTATTTATGGTGGACAATCTATAGATCAGCAGTTAAGAAGATTGAAAAAAGGTGTACATATAGTTGTTGGTACTCCGGGAAGAATAATCGATCATATCAACAGAAAAACTTTAAAACTTCATGATATTCAACACTTAATCCTTGATGAGGCAGATGAAATGCTTAATATGGGTTTTGTTGATGATATGGAAGAAATAATGAAGCACACTAATGAAGATAAAAGAACTTTATTATTCTCAGCTACAATGCCATCCAGAATAAAGGCATTAGCAACAAAGTATATGGGTGCTTATGAAGTACTAGCTGTAACGAAAAAGCAATTAACTACTAATTTAACCGAGCAAATATATTTTGAGGTAAAAAATCACGATAAATTTGAAGCTTTATGTAGAATAGTTGATATCGAAGATAATTTTTATGGTTTAGTATTCTGTAGAACAAAGAATGATGTAGATACTGTTACAAACCATTTGAATGACAGAGGTTATTCTGCTGAATCAATTCACGGTGATATTTCACAAGCTATAAGGGAAAGAACTCTTGCAAAATTTAGAAAGAAAAATGTAAATATTCTTGTTGCAACAGATGTCGCTGCAAGAGGCATAGATGTAAATGATCTTACACATGTGATCAATTACTCTTTACCTTATGATCCTGAGTCTTATGTTCATAGAATAGGTCGTACAGGAAGAGCAGGTAAAGAAGGAACTGCGATAACATTTATCACTCCGAATGAATATAATAAGCTTATGTCAATTCAGAGATTTGCTAAGGCTGACATTAAAAAATCAAGAGTACCTTCGATTGAAGATATTATCCAAACAAAAAAACATAAAATAGCAGAAGAACTGAATGCTATTATGAGTGATAAGATCGATAATAAGTTCTATGATTGGGCTAATAACATGCTTATGGAAAATGATCCGACACATATATTGGCTGCTATTTTAAATCATTGTTTTGATGAGGAGCTTAATGCGGATTCTTATGGAGAGATCCATGAGTTTACCGGAAAGGGAAGGCAACTTGATAAACAAGGAAAAGCAAGATTATTTGTTGCACTTGGTAAGAAAGATAAGCTTACACCAAAGAAGCTTGTCGATCTTGTTATTAGCAAAGTATCAATGAAGGCTAAAGAGATCAAAGACGTTCAGGTTATGGATAATTTTTCGTTTATGAATGTACCTTTTGATAAAGCTGAACAGATCGTTAAGAGCTTCAAGAAAAAGGGTGAGAAGCCTTTGATCGCTATTGCAAAGAAGAGTAAAAGATAGGGTCGAACCTATGTGTTCGACTGGAAGTGATGTAGGGAACGGTTTCAAACCGTTCCCTTTTTTTTTGTATTGGAAATAAAAATATTTCATTTGATTTTTAGAAAAATAGTTAGTATATAGTTAAGTATAATGCGAGAAATATAAAATACTAGGAGTAATGTATGATGAGATGGAAATCTAATTTATTTTTATTAAGTGTATTTATTTTTATTTCATTTTTAAACGCACAAGAATTAAGAACTAAGAATTATATTAAATCATATACAATTGACGAGTATGGCAACAGAATAACTATTAGTAAAGTTTCTGGTTATCCTCCTGAGAAACTTCCTGTAAGTAACTATACTCCACCAAAAACAATGGAAAAGGGAATTTTCTTTGCTCTTGATAATGTACCAGGTTATTCCTGGTCATATGGGGCTATGCCAACTGCAGCTGCAATGTTAGTTGCATATTATGATCATCTTGGTGTAGAGGATGCGTATACAGGAACTGAAGGAAGTGGTTTAGCACCAATGACAAACGCAACATGGAATTCTCAAGCTTCGACATCAGGAACGGATGAAAATCCAATTGCAGGTACAAATCAAGACGTTGATGGAAGAGATAAAAGAGGTCACTCAGATGACTATTGGACAGATTATGGTGACGAAGCAACTGATCCATATTATGGAGCATGGTCTGAGCACATATGGTACGAGAATGATGTTAATAGTGCTTGTACTGCTGACTACATGGGTACAAACCAGTGGTATAACTGGGAAAACTCTGATGGTAGTACTTCTATTTGGAGTAGTGGTGGTGGAGTTTATGATTATGTAGGTTCTGAAGCTTCAACTCCTGCATTAAGAGATGGTATACATGGTTTAAGATTATTCTGGGAAGCTTTAGGTTACACTGTTGACTTGAACTATACTAGAACTATCTCAGATTATAACGATCCTGATGATGATCCTGATGAAGGACCTATGGTTGGTGGATTTACATTCGAGATGTATATGAATGAGATCGATCAAGGTTTACCTGTGATCGTACAGATCGAAGGTCACTCAATGACTGGATACGGTTATGATAATACTAATGAATTAGCTCCAAAAGTTATCATTCGTGATACTTGGAGTTATGATGTTTCTGATACTCACGTGATGGATTGGATGGGACTATATTCAAATATGCAACACTATGCAATTTCAGTTATCCATTTAGGAACTGAGAGTGGATGGTTTGCTCCACAAAATGTTCTTGCATTAAATAATGACAGAACTGTTACTGTAAATTGGGATGATCCATCTAAGGGTGGAGAGAACATGAACTATGAAGTTTATAGAGATGACGTTCTTCAAGCTACTGTAGCAACGGAGCAGTTTATAGAAGTATTTACTTCTGCCGGTGATGGACTTCACACATATTATGTGAAATCTATTTATGTAGATGAGCCATATACAACATTACCTTCTATGTCTTCTTCAGTTATCGTTTGTGCTTCTGTAACTGAATTTCACGATGATTTTGAGAGTGGAGACGGCGATTGGATGCTAAGTGATGGTTGGGGACTTTGTCAAGAATGGGTTTACGGAGGTAGTAATTCACTTTCAGAAAGTCCAAACGCTGATTATCTTGATAATACTGATCAATTAGCAATGGGTGGATCTGTTGGTGAGATCGCTCCTGGTCTTAATTTTTCAGCTGCTGCGGATGCTTCAATGGATTTCTGGTACAGATATGATATTGAAGTAAGTTTTGACTACATGCACTTACAAACTTGTAAAGATGGTATTAACTGGGTATCAATTAAAGTTTGGGATGGTGAAACTCCTGCATGGGCTCAAGAAAATATTAGTCTTGGACTATATGCTGGTGAGTCAAACGTAAGAATTAGATTCTTGTTTGTTTCTGACCCTGGTTATACAACAGAAGGATCAAATATTGATGACTTGAATATTGTTCCATCTACAACAGACCTTGCACCACCTTATGTTTTCTATGCTAAGGATAAAGATTATTTCGATAACAACCCTGAAGGTTTTGAAGTAACTTCAGAAATAACAGATTTCACTGGTATAGACTATGCAAACATAGTTTACAGTGTAAACGGTGGTGGAGATCAAACTGTTTCTTCTTACCAAATTCTTGGAGATATTTATTACTTTATCATTCCTGAACAAACTCCTGGTGACCATGTAGAATTCTGGTTTGAATGTAGAGATACTGCTGCAGCTCAAAATACAGGTACTACAGCACACCATGAGTACTACGCAGGACTTCATCAGAAATATGATGATGGTATTGTAAGTTATTACTCAGAGCTTGTTACAACAACAGCTCAGTATGATTATGTTGCTCATGCTAACAAATGTACTTCATTCTACGAAGATGTAGTAGGTGTTGTGGTCAGAGGATATGATGATGTAAGTCAGCCGGATGATAACTCTGATCTTATAATTCACGTTTGGGCTGACAACGCAGGAATGCCTGGTGCTGATTTAATCACACCTCTACAAGTGCCTAACCCTGCAACTTTATCTGAAACTAACAAATGGGCTTATATTGATTTAAGTTCATATACAGAACTAGAAGCAATTAGTGGTGATTACTTTGTAGGTATTACTTGTGCAACAGGTGGACCATCAGATGTAACTCGTACTACTTCAGGTGCTCCTTCTGAGTATCAAGGATACGATTATGGAAAAGCATACTTACAGTTATATATGGAAAATGGCAGTGCTTTAACTTGGGAAAAAGAGACAGGTACTCTTTATCACATAAGAGCCGTAACTACAAACTACCAATTATCTCCGGGTATTATAGTTGCTAATCCTGATCCATTGGCTAAAACAGTTGAGCTTGGTTCAATTGCAACTGAAGATCTTACTCTTACTAACGAGGGTGGATTTGCTTATGATTATAGTGCTGTTATAGATTATACTGTATGGCCAGGTCAAAAAGGTGATGTTACTGTAGAATCTAACGATTTTGAATCTGGACTTGTTTATACTAATAACCCAGGTGCTTGGTCTGCAGTTGGTGGCGTAGCACAGATAACTACTCAAGGTATTCATACTTTAGAATCAGGTGTATTTGATGGAACAACAGCAAGTGCATTGTCTCTTGATTTTACTCAAAATTCTAATGTTAGAACTGGTGGTTACACTAATGTTGAGTATTCAATAAACGGTGGTACAGATTGGGTACAGGTTTATAACGTAACTGTATCAAATACTACACCTGCTCATATTACACTTCCTAACGTTACTAATGATATGAAGATTAGATTTATTGGTAATATTACAAAATCTTCTGGTCAAACAGGTAGTTGGGCAATTGACAATGTTCTAGTTTACGGACCTCAAAACATTAACTTTGATTGGTTGGATCTTGACCAAGCAAATACTGCTGCAGGTACTGTAACTACTACTGGTAATGATGTAATTGAGATCGAGTATGATTGTTCTGATACTGTAAATCTTCAGAATGGTGATTATGTTGCTGAAATTACTTTTACAGCTCCAGGTTCTGATACTGTAGTTGTTCCTGTAAACTTAACTATTGGTATTCCTATAGGTGGAGATCCTGCTGTTCCTGCAAATGTAGTTACAAGCATTTCAGGTTCTGATCTAGTAATTGATTGGGATGTTTCAGCAGATGCTACAGGATATGATGTTTATACATCAGATGATCCTTACGGAACATTCTCACTTACTGCTTCAGTTGGAACTAATCAATATACAGTTGCAGCTGATCAAGCAAAACTTTTCTATTACATTGTTGCTACAAACGCTGCAAAAGCAGCTCCAAAAACAATTAAGAGAAGTGCTACAAGATAATAACTCATTATTTTATAGCTAGTTTTATTAAAGAGACCCAATTACTGGGTCTCTTTTTTAATTAATTAAATAATTGAATACTGAAACAAAGCAGATTATATTTGAGTACAATTGATGTTATCATTAATAATGTATATAGGAAAAATCATGAATTTACATTCAACTAAAATATTAAGGAATTTAGTATTCTTAATTTTTGTCTCAATGCTAATATTTTCTTGTACAAAGAAAGAGGATGATATATCTACTGAAAAGATAGATAAAGGATCGAATAAGCCGGTTAGAGTAGTTTCCGGGGATAAGTTAAAGGAAAAAGATGGTATAATGTATGAGTACATGAAAAGTATTCCTTTTACCGGAAGAAGTGAAAAATATACTAAAGACAGTTTACTTTATCAGGAAAAAACCTATAAGCTTGGCAGGTTGAATGGTAATATGACATTTAGGTATTCTAATGGACAAAAAGAATTTGAACTTTATTGGCTAAGCGGGAAAAAACATGGTGAAAGTTTTAAATGGGCAAAAGATGGTCAGCTACTGATGGAAGAGCATTATCAACATGGAAAATTTCACGGCACTAATAAGGAGTGGTATGAAAATGGGAAGTTGAAGGCAAGCGTTCACTTTAAAGAAGGCAAAAATCATAGAAAAGCCGAATACTACTATGAAAATGGACAAATAAGTATAG
>WTAK01000465.1 GCA_013139625.1 Candidatus Delongbacteria bacterium
CAGTGAAAGCAAGTATGAGGTCAAAGTTTATGACCTTGAAGGCAAGCACATTGAAACTATAAAGAAAAATTTTGCCAGAATAAAATATTCAGAAGAAGAAAAATTACAATTGAAAGAACGAGTTGAAAGTCGATCAAGAAGACGTACTTTAGATACTGAAAAATTAAATTTCAAGAATTCAATAAAAAAAGTTTACGTTGATAAAAATGGTTACTTACTTGTGGAAAGTTCTCAAAAAAGAGATAAAACTAATAATAATAATTTTATTTTAGATATATTTAAAGATGGACAACTTTTAAATACAATCGATTTAAATTCGACGGATAGTTTTTATTCATCTGATGAGGTTTATGAAAAGGATTTTATAAATGACAGAATTGTAATTTATGATATAGCGAATATGACGATAAAGGCGTATTCGTATTAAACAACATCTTTTTTCCCTAACAATTTTATAAATTAATCGTTTGACATTTTTTTTTAATTTCGTTAATATCTTTTAACTTAGAAATTAATTAATAAATTAATAATAAAATGGAAAACTTTTATGAAAAAAACTTTGTCGATCTTGATATTATTGATGATGTTATCTTTCTTATTTGCTCAAGAGGAAGAGAGTACTGAAGCTATTCAAGATTCACTGGCTGTTGCGGATACAGATTCAACGATTGTAATTGCAGAACCGGTCAAAGAGCTTACTGAAGAAGAAAAGCTCTGTAAAGAAGTTGCTGAAGAATTTGCAAAGATCGGTGATGAATGGGATGTAACAAGAGATTACAACATTTTGTTACCACGTATTACCGGGTATGCTGAAGATTTTTTCAATTCAGGTAAAAATCCAAACATTGTTCTTAAGGAAGAGCTTGAAAAAGTTAAAACAGCAATTTCTAGTTTAATGAATAGTGGAATATCTGAGACATTAGAGAATTTCCTTGAATCAAATTTGATCTGGATCGAAAAAGAACTTAGCGGAGAAAATGAAAATCCTGCTCTTGCCGGTCATTTATCTAAAGATAATCAAGATAAGATTAAAGTCATTGACGATCTTATTCGTTTAGAGGGTTCTGAAAATGAGAATATTAAAGAATATGGTTCAGATCTACAAAGTGCTTATAAGATAGTTAAGAGATACACGATCGATTTTGATGCAATGCTTGATCATGTTTACGCCGAAGTAACCCGTGTAAGTGATAAGAGAGTAAATTTTCTTTATATAGAAGATGATGTTCAGGAAAAACTTAAAATGTCTTCTAAAAGATTAGGAGATTATGTCAGGGGAAATAAAGAAAAATATCTTGAGGAGATAGATCAAGATATTGATAAAGCTTATCAAGCTAAAAAGCAAGCTGAAGAAGAAGGTGATAAAGAAAAAATAGATAAATATCATAGTCAGTGGCTTGCTGCAAAAGCTATAACTATCGATAATATTTATTTATCTGAAATTACAAGACTTTTAGGAGTTGTTAACAAATATCGTATCTCTAAAGGTTTGTATGATATAAACGCGGAGTTAATAAGTAAGCTCATCAACAAAGATCCAAAATTTGAAGAGTATTTTAGGAATTTACTAGAAATTAAATTCTCACAGGATGTTGGATCCGCCTCAAAAAAATATTTTAGATTTGATGTTGATACAGGTTTTAGAACTTATAGAACAAATGTATTAATTTTTACATTATTGTTCTTTATTTTGTTTTTCTATGTATTTTTATCAGTAAGGAAGAATAAAGACTCTATTTTTATTCGTAGAATACCCGGATTAGATGCAATTGATGAAGCAGTCGGCAGAGCTACAGAAATGGGTAAGCCTATAATCTATGATTCCGGTTTAGGTGGTTTTACGGATCCACAGACAATAGCAAGTATGCTTATTCTAAGAAGTGTGGCAAAGAAAGTCGCAGAATTTAAAGCTGAAATTATTTATCCTGCTTACGATCCAATAGTTCTTCAGGTTGCTGAAGAGATGATCGCATCAGGGTTCTTGGATGCAGGTTATCCTGAAGACCATAAAAAAGATAATTGTTTCTTCCTAGTTCAAGATCAATTCGCATATGCAGCTGGTCTTTCAGGTCTTATAGCAAGAAAAAAGCCGGCAACGGCACTTCACTTTGGTGCGTATGCAGCTGAATCTTTACTGATATCAGAAGCAGGATTCGCAGCTGGAGCAATTCAAGTTGCAGGAACGGTTGCGGCCGCTCAGTTACCTTTCTTTATCACTGCATGTGATTATACATTGATCGGTGAGGAATTATATGCTGCAGCAGCATATCTGTCTCGGGATGCTCAAATCCTATCTAATCTTAAGTTATCTGATTATGGTAAGTTAGTATTTGGAGGGTTGTTCGTGATAGCTACTATATTACTAACGATAAACCCAGAATGGACATTTATAAAAGATCTGTTATCAACACATTAATAAAAAAAGGATGTTAATATAATGAAAAAAGAAATACCAATATTATTAGGATTAATTGCAGCCATCTTATGGTACGGTGAGTTTTTTATTGCAGGAATGTTCTTTGATAACATGAAGATGTTCTTTTCTGATGGAATGAAAATAGGTGGTGTTGTAGGTATTATGATCGGAGCTTATTCTGTAGGAAGACAAAATTATTTTAAGATCAAGTACAACAATGAGAGATATTATGCGATTCTTAGAGTATCAATGATATTCTTAATGATATTTTTGGGATGGGCAAGAGGTACATCTTTAGGTACTCCATTTAGTTCAGTGTTCTTCAATGTTTATATACCTTTTCAGGCAACTGTATTTGCATTACTTGCTTTCTATATTGCTTCTGCAGCTTATAGGTCATTTAAAGCTAAATCTATTGAATCAGCTGTTCTGTTGATAGCATCGGTATTCGTTATGCTTAGTAAGATAACTCTCGGTGAGGCGATGTGGGATAAAATACCTGTAATAGGTGAATGGATAGTGGATGCTCCATCTAGTGCCGGAAGAAGAGCTATTATCTTTGGAGGTTATCTTGGAATGATAACAATGATGATCAGAATATTCTTTGGTCTTGAACGATCACACTTGTCAGAATAACTTAAGAAAAATAAAAAAGGTTTAAATATGAAAATATTAGAAAAATTAAAAGATCTGGATAGAAGAATCATCTATTTATTGGTATTCTTATCGATTATTATTCCTCTGATCCCCGGTTTTGATTTTTTAAAGTTCCCCGTTTCTGCATCAAAGGAGACAAAGGCTATTTTTGATCAAATAGAGAACTTAAAAGAGGGCGATGCTGTACATATTGATTTTGCATTTACACCAACTCAAAAGGCAGAGCTTTTACCATTCTTTGAAGCTTTTTATAAGCATTGCCTAAAAAAGAAAGTAAAAGTATTTATTTACTATGCTGCTTCAGTAAACGGTATGGGGCTTGGAAAAGAAACAGTAAAAAATATAATGAATATGGATGAATTCTCACATCTAAAAGCTGGTGTTGATTATATTCATATGGATTATATACCGATCATGGCTAATATACAGATATTCAGTATGGTATCTGATTATAAGGGTACTTTTAAGAAAGAAGGTAAGATCTTTGAAGGAGTTGAAACTCTTGAGGATATTGATTTCATACTTGGAATTACCGGATCAGGATGGCATCAGCCATTTATTGATATGCAGATCAGATTCCATTATAAATTTGCAATGGCAGTTACTGCAGTTATAGGCCCAGAATTAATCCCTTACTATCAGACAGGACAATTAACCGGTCTGAGTAATGGTTTGAGGGGAGCAGCTGAATACGAGAAATTAGTTTCAGAAAAGTACGAAGTTAATTATTATGGAAGTGCTACAAAAGGTTTATCGTCATTAACATTATCTCATTTAGTTGTTTTTGGATTTGTTCTTATCGGTAATATCGTTTACTTCATAGAAAGAAAAAGAGGGGGTAAATAATGGATTTCAATTCAATTATTGATGCAATTTTTATTAATGATTTTTTTACTAACTGGGTGCCTGTGATAGCCACTCTAATGATCATGTCATTTCTTTACAGGGATAATCCACTATTTAAGATCGGTGAAAATATATTTATTGGTATTGCGCTTGGATATATGTGGACATTACTATGGGACATTAGTGTAAAACCATTTTTTATTATGCCTCTAACTGATATGTTTGTTGAATTCCATTTATCAGATCTTACTATAATTTTCTGGTTTCTTCTTGCATCTACTATGTTATTTAGATTCAATAGGAAGAAGGCATGGGTTGCAAATTATTATTTCGGTTTTATTTTCGGATACATGGCTGGTATGCAAATACCTATTCAGGTACAAAATATTCTAATGCAGAGTACGAGTCTGATGGAAAATGTTAATAAAGGATCATTTTATGAAACATCAAAGTGGATAGTATTAGTGTTTGGTACTTTCTCAGCTTTAATGTACTTCTTTTTCTCAAAACCTCACAAAGGTATTCTTGGTAAAACAGCAAGAGTTGGAATTGTAATAATGATGATATTCTTTGGAGCAGCATTTGGTTCTACGGTAATGGGTCGTGTTTCATTGTTTATTGACAGATCAATTCTTTTGGTAGCCCATCCGTTTGAATCTATGGTTTCAGCAGGTGTGATCATTGTATTCCTGATAGTATATTTCAAATTCTTTCACAAGGAAAGAGAGTTCAATGATGAAGGTGTGTTATAGAATTTAAGAATACTTAATTTTAAAGGGAGTTTAAGCTCCCTTTTTTTTATTGCAAATTTTGAAAATATTTTGTATTTTAACACCAATAAAATGGGGTTTATATGTCAAAATATCTAATATTATTCTTTCTATTGCTTACTATAATACTCAAAGGAGAATACATAGTTGGTGATCATATTCCGGACATGAATTTTATTGATACTAATGTTGATTCGTTAGATCAAGTAATCGATACATCTCAAAGTACAAAAGATATTATATCCTCGGGAAAGATCGTAGTAATAAGCTTCTTCGGTGTTGGTTGAAGTACCTGCTGGTCAGAGGGAGTTTCCCTTAGTAATATTTTGGCAGATATAGGTACAGATAGCTTATATATTGTAGGTGCAAGTGCTACAGATGGTTATTCAGATAAAGATCTTAATGGAGGATTTTGGCGTACGATCTATGTAGACACTTTGACATATCAGATATCAAATTACAATGAACTAGGTAAAGAAATGCCAATGTTCTCAACAACACAATATACACCTCAATTAGTTATAATCGGACAAGATTCAAAGGTTGTATTCTCACATTTCGGTTACATTACCGAAACAGATATTAGAGTAGAGATTCGAAAAGCTCTCGATGGTTTTGGGAATCTTCAGCAGATAAAAAAGACTGGAAATATATTTATGGATGGAGCAAAATCAATTATAGATCTTAGTGAGTATTTTATAGCTGTTGACGGTGATCACATAAGCTATGATCTATTATCAATATCTGATGATACGATCGTAAATGGTAATCTAATCGGTTCTCAGTTGACCTTAAATAAAGGTAGTAATACGGGGATTGCAAATATTAAAGTTCGAGCTATGACATCCTATTCTGAAACGGTAATTGATTCTTTTGATGTTATGATCTATCCATCCGAAGCAAATATCTTGGATTTTGAGACGGGATCATTATACGAGCAATGGTTCCACGAAGGAGATGCAGACTGGATTATTGATGATGGGATCGTTTTTGAGGGCATAAATAGTGCAAGATCAGGATATATCGAAACTCCGGGAGTAGAGGGTGAAGTAACTTATTCTTTAATAAGAACAACATTTGAATCAACAGTTGATGATACACTTGCATTTGCATATAAGATATCTTCACAATATGACAGTGATGGATTTGAGATCTTAATAGATGGTATGTGGGTGGATTTTCCTGACAGTAAGTGGTCTGGTGAAGTTGACTGGTCTTTTGCCGAATATTTTGTAGAAGCTGGGAAACATACAGTAGAGTGGGATTATTTCAAATATGAATATGGTTATGCAGGTAAGGATGCTGCTTGGATAGATATTGTTAAGATACCGGGTGTAATTACCAGTATTGAAGAGATAATTGTACCTTCTTCAACTAAGCTTGTAGGAAACTATCCAAATCCATTCAATGGCAGTACTACGATTACTTATCAATTGTCAGATATTCGCAATGTTAAATTAGCTGTGTATAATATAAAAGGTGAATTTGTACAGAATTTAGTGAATGGAGTAGTGAATGCAGGAATGTATTCAGCTACATTTAACGCTTTGAATATTAATAGTGGTGTTTATTTTTATAAGTTGGAAGCGGGAGAAGTATTTCAAACAGGTAAAATGATCTATTTAAAATAGTTTGTAGGGGACGCAGATCTGCGTCCCCTACAAATAAGGATTATATGTTTTTCTTTTCTAGTTCCAGCATTTTCACCTTCAAATCGACTCCTCCATTTGCAGAGAATCCATAATGCACATTATTTGCTCCAACTATCCTGTGACAAGGTACGATAGGAGCGACTGGATTTACCTTCATAGCCATACCGATAGCTCTGGAAGCTTTAGGATTATTTATTAAAGTAGCAATATGTCCATAGGTATATTTTTTCCCGAAAGGAACTTTTAATGTTTTTGAATAAACTTTCTTCTGAAAAGATGACCAACGATCAATATCTAATGGAACACAGCTAACATCTTGAATTTTTCCTTTAAAATATTTTACAAAAAGATTTTTCCACTTAGAAAGAATATCTTTATCGTCTAGGGTATAATCAGATTCTTTCTTAAGAAGAGAATCTGTTGCAGCTTTTTCATCATCGAACATGAACTTAGTCTGTAATAACCCTTTTGGAGAGACTGCGAAAGCGATCCAGCCAAAGTCAGTTTCAACGGTGCTATATAATATCTCATTTTCAGGTAATGGAAGTTTGCTTTTTCCCATTTTTTAACTCCTTTAATTGTTCAGGTGTAAAAATTCCTTTTTCAGTGATAAAGCCGGTGATCAATCTTGCAGGGGTAACATCAAATCCATGATTTAAAGCAGGTGAAAGTGTATGATTCAAAGGTGTATTGCCGGAAAATTTGATCTCATTCTCAGATCTTATTTCAATCGGAATATCTTTTCCTGATTTCATATTGAAATCTATTGTAGAAATTGGTGCAGCTATATAAAATGGTATCTTATTATCATAAGCAGCCAAAGCTTTTAAATAAGTTCCTATCTTGTTCGCAGTGTCTCCGTTCAATGCGATCCTGTCCGCACCGGTGATAACTATGTCAACTTCTCCATTCCGCATCAAATGACCACCAGCATTGTCCGTAATGATAGTGTGAGGGATGTCTTCATGAAAGTATTCCCAGGCGGTGAGTTTGCCACCTTGATTTCTAGGTCTGGTCTCATCTACCCAAACATGGATATCTAATCCACGATAAGCAGCTTCAAATACTGGAGAAGATGCAGTTCCATAGTCAACGGTTGCCAACCAACCGGCATTGCAATGTGTTAGTAAATTTATGTATTCTTTTACTTCGAGTTTATTAAGTATTTTAAAGCCGTGTTCTCCAATTCTTTTACATGCTTTGATCTCACTGTCAAAGAGTTCATTTGCTTTATCCAATGCGTCTTCTTCAGGATTTTCATAGTTTGTGTTCAATGCATGATCATATACTAGATCAACAGCGAACTGTAAATTCACCGCAGTCGGGCGGGAGTTTTTAAGCTCTATGATCTTATTGTTTAATTTTTGGTGATCATCCTCACCATTGTACTCTTTAAAAGCAAAGTAAACACCAAACGCACCAGCAACTCCGATCAATGGAGCTCCACGAACTTTCATGGTTTTTATAGCATTGATAATATCATCAGTGGTTGTAAGGTCGATTATTTTGAAATTCTCAGGTAGTAAGGTTTGATCAATTATCTTAACAACGCCATTTTTATACCAGAGTGAAGTGTAGTTCTTATTATTATATTTCAAGGCAGACTCTCTTTTGTTTTTATTTCATTGATTTTAAGGTCTTAAGGATATATTTTTAAAGGTAAGTAAAATACGGAAAAATCACAATGAAAGACCTTGATATTTTTATCAAAGAATTGACTCAATCTCTTAAAAATAAAATATTTGTAAAGCTAATTCTAAGCAAGCCTTATGAAAAGGGTAGCGATCTTAAGAAAGTGACAGTGAAGATCGTTGAGATCAAAGCTACTCCGATGCTTTCATTTCTTTATAATCATAAAACAAAAGATATTACGAAGAATCATTCGTTCAAAGAAGCTGAGAAAGAAATAAACAATCTTCTTACTAATGAAATGAGGAATTGTGTGCTTTTCACTACAGAAAGCAATATTGACCTAAATATTTCAAAGAAAAAGAAAGTTCTTATCAGTAGATCAAAACCAATATATAAATCTCTTATAGAGCCTGAGATCAATAGGATGAAAAAGAGAAATATTAATATTGAAAATAATGCATATCTACAAAAACTTGGTGTAACGACTAAGAATAATGTCCTGGCTAAGAATATGCAGGGAAAGTTCAAGCAGATCAACAGGTTTGTTGAGACTATTGATGACCTTATAAATTCTTCAAATTTGAAAGATGCAAAGAAAATAACTGTTACTGATATGGGGTCAGGGAAGGGGTATCTTACTTTTGCCGTTTACGACCATTTGAAGAATAACTTGAAGGTCAATGCAGAAGTTACCGGTGTGGAATTAAGGCAGGGATTGATCGATACTTGTAACGGAATAGCAAAAGAATGTATGTTTTCAGGTCTTAAGTTTGTTCAAGGAACGATAAATGACTATGCAGGTCAGGTATCTCAAATGTTGATTGCACTTCATGCCTGTGATACTGCTACAGATGATGCTATATTTAAAGGTATAACTTCTAATGTTGAAATAATTGTAGTATCGCCTTGTTGTCATAAGCAGGTCAGGAAAGAATTTAATATTACGGGTGAATTGAAAGAAATTACTCAGCATGGTATTTTAGAAGAACGAATGGCTGAAATGGTAACTGATACTATGCGTGCTATGATACTTGAGGCTTACGGCTACAAAACGAAAATATTTGAATATATTTCTGATGAGCATACGCACAAGAATTTAATGATATCAGCTGTAAAAACGGATCAAAAAACTAATAAAGATGAAATTCTGAACAGATTAACTGCATTGAAGAAAACTTTTGGGATAAAGAATTTCTATCTTGAAAATTTACTAAAATAAACCAAACCAAATAATATAGAAATATGGCTTTTTTATGCCTTTAGTCATAGATAAATCGAATTAGTTTTATCAAATTTGTACTATGAGAATATTATACTATTTGTTTACGATCATCTTATTAATACTAACTTCATGTGCAAAATCACAAGAGGAGGAGAATACTATGAATTCAAAAAAATATAAATTTACGAATCATCTTATATCTGAAAGTAGCCCATACTTATTACAACATGCCCACAATCCTGTAAATTGGTATCCATGGGGCAAAGAAGCTCTCGATAAGGCTAAGAAAGAAAATAAACTTATAATAATAAGTATTGGCTATGCCGCTTGTCATTGGTGTCATGTTATGGAACATGAAAGTTTTGAAGATGAGGAAGTTGCTAAATTAATGAACGATAGTTTTATTGCAATAAAAGTTGATAGAGAAGAAAGACCCGATATTGATCAAGTATATATGAATGCTGTTCAACTGCTTACAGGTAGAGGCGGGTGGCCGCTAAACTGTATAGCTTTACCTGATGGAAGACCAATTTACGGTGGAACTTATTTCCCCAAAGAGCAGTGGATAGATATGCTTACTAAGGTGTCAGATTTTGTAAAGAATGATCCTGATGAAGCTAAAAAACAAGCCAAATTACTTACGGATGGAATTCGATCAGGACAAGAAATATATCAGAGCAGTGAAAAACCAAACTTTATTATTACGGATTTAAATGAAGTCTTTAATACTTGGAAAACCAACATTGATCAAATTAACGGTGGAAGTAAAGGTGCTCCAAAATTTCCTATGCCGATTGGTTACGAATTTTTACTAAGGTATAATCATATAACTGATGATGTTGAAGCAATGGATGCTGTAACTAAAACACTAGACAAAATCGCTTTCGGTGGAATTTATGACCAAATTGGAGGTGGTTTTTCAAGATATTCTGTTGATGATCATTGGAAAGTTCCGCATTTTGAAAAAATGCTTTACGATAATGCTCAATTAGTTAGTTTATATTCCTCTGCATATCAAAAAACGAAAAATCCTCGATACAAAACCATAGTGTCTGAAACTTTGGATTTTATACAAAGAGAATTAACTTCACCCGAAGGTGGATTTTATTCCTCATTAGATGCTGATAGCGAAGGAGAAGAGGGAAAATTTTATGTTTGGACTTACGATGAACTTAAAAAAAATCTTGGAGATAATGCTGATATTATAATCGGATATTATAATATTACGAAACAAGGCAATTGGGAGAACGAGAATAATATTTTATTCAAATCCGAGAATGATGAAAAAATTGCTGAGAAATTCAATATTAGTGAAAAAGAATTAAACTCAATCGTTATTAAAGCTAAAAAAATATTACTTAAGGAAAGATCGAAAAGAATACGACCAGGGCTTGACGATAAAGTTCTTACTTCCTGGAATGCTCTTATGTTAAAAGCGTATACTGACGCTTATAGAGTTTTTGATGAAGATAAATATTTGATGATAGCCTTAAAAAGTGCTAATTTTATCAATGTCAAGATTATGGAATCAGATGGTAGATTGCATAGAAATTATAAAGGTGGCAAGGCTACAATTAATGCATTCATAGATGACTATGCGTTCTCTATCAGTGCTTTTATATCCCTTTATCAAGCTACATTTGATGAAAAGTGGCTAAGAGAAGCAAAGAAATTAACAGATTATACTCTTTCCCATTTTTTTAATAATGAAAGTAGTATGTTTTTCTATACTTCTGATATCGATCCTGAATTAATAACCAGAAAAACAGTTGTCGCGGATAATGTCATTCCTTCTGGGAATTCTGAGATGGCGAAAAATCTATTTATTCTTGGACAATATTTTTATAACGACGATTATATCAGTATGTCAGAGAAGATGTTGAACAATATTAAAAAGAATACTATCTCCGGTGGTTCATATTATGCCAACTGGGATATTTTGATGACTTGGTTTGTAAGTAGCCCGTATGAAGTCGCAATTGTCGGAGAAAACTTTCAAGCTAAACGGAAAGAGTTTGATAAATTCTATCTGCCGAATGTGTTTTTATCAGGAGGAAAAGATGAAGGGTCGTTATCCCTACTAGAGGATAAGCTCATCAAAGATCAAACGACGATTTATGTGTGTCAAAACAAAGCCTGTAAAATTCCTGTAACCGAAGTTGATGAAGCATTGAAACAAATTTTAAAATAGTCGTGTTTATATTACAGAATTTTTATTATATTCTATTAAAATATAATAGGATTTACTATGAAAAAACTACTAATACTTATCCAAATAATTCCAATATTATTCTTGAACGCTCAGTGGGTAAAAACTAACGGACCGATTGGTGGAAAAGTTCGTAGCTTTGCATCTGATGGAATCGACCTGTTCGTAACTCTTGGAGGAGGAGGAATTCACGGTTCTTTCGACAATGGATACAACTGGGAAGGCAAGAACAATGGATTATTGAGTTCTGACGTTAAGGTTATAGTTTATAAAGATTCGATCCTTTTCACTGGTACAGATGAAGGTGTTTATCGTTCTTACGACAAGGGAGATACCTGGGAACCAGTATTTAACGGTTTAAGGGATACTTATGTTAAATCAATGACAGTTATGGGCAATTCCATATATGCAGGAACTTATGTTCATGGAATATTCCGATCTACAGATAACGGTGATTCATGGCAGAATGTTTATACTCCGGGAGCAAAATATATTTATTTCATGGAAAATAATGGGACAAGAATATTTGCGGCAACTTACGGAGATGGTATGTTGGTCTCTGATGATGGTGGAGATACGTGGCAGGTCAAGAACAACGGACTAAACGATTTAGGAATTCTAACTGTTTATGTCGAAGGTGATCTAGTAATAGTCTCAACCTATCCGGGTATTCACTATAGATCTTTTGATGCAGGAGATACTTGGGCAGGTTTATCACTTCCATACGGTCATTCTAAAGAAATGGTTAAACTCGATAGTTACATATATAGTGCTTTCTGGGGTAATGGAGTATATCGTTCGGATGACAACGGTTCTACCTGGAGTGCTAGAAACACTGGTCTTGCAGGAACATCTATCTGGGCAATGGAGAAAAATGGGAATTCATTGTTCGTAGGTTATGATAGCGGAGATATCTATAGAACAGACAATTATGGTTCTAACTGGTCAATTTCATCCACAGGATTAGTCAAAGGAGCCTATGTCGGCTCACTTGAAGCGGTAGTTGCTTTGCCTGAATATCCTCAGGAAGCAAACAAAATAATCGCATGTACGCATGGTAGTAACTTATTTAACTCAAATGATGAAGGTAGCACATGGACAAAAATAAGTGTGGGTACTGTTGAAATAAGATCTATTACTTCAGTGAGTAGAACGGTTGTAATTGGAACTGATATGCTTGGACTGTTTTTGTCAGGTAATACATCAGGCGATACTTATGTCGCTAAAAACAACGGGTTGGGAAGTAAATGGATTCAGTCGATCATAGTTACTGACAGATTGAAAGGTGAATTGTTCTGCGGTACAGGTGAAGCAGGTATTTATTTTACGGACAACGGTTGTGACAGCTGGACAGCTAGAAATAATGGTTTGACAACTGGGTATGTTAAGAGTATTGTCGGTGGTGATCCAGAAATGTTCATAGGTACAGGAGATGGTGGAGTTTTCTATTCAGATGATTATGCTTCAAGCTGGAGTCCAAGAAATAATGGTTTACCTACAGATTGGATTGAAACACTGCTGCTTAAGGATTCTTTGATCTTTGCAGGTACAGGTGATGCAGGAGTATATGTCTCTTCAGATAAAGGACTGAATTGGTCAGCTGTAAATAATGGACTGAATGACTCGCTTTATGTTAGGAATATCTTGGATTACAATGGAATGTTGATAGCCTGTTCAAAGCCTCTCGGAGTATTCTATTCAATAGATAACGGTGGTACTTGGAAAGAATTCAATTCAGGACTGGATAATACTTATATTGCTTCACTTGAAATTTATGATGGTAACTTATACGCAGGTTCTATCGGGGACGGGGTTTACATTAGACCACTCAGTGATCTTGAGATACTTGGAACCCCTGTTAATCTGACTATCACTGGTAATATTCTTAACTGGGATACAGTTTCAAACGCATCTTACTATAGGATATATCGTTCAGAAACTCCATATTCAGGGTTTATAGAGATAGATACATCTACAGTGAATAGTTTCGAGGATACTGATACTGCTGGGAATAAATATTTTTATAGAGTAACGGCAGATAATGGGAAAAGGTAAATCGATGAAAAACTTATCAAAATGTGGAGTAAATTGTTCAACCGATTGTAAAGCATACAAAGTTGAATGTGCCGGTTGTAACGAACTATCAGGAAAAGTATCATTGGCAAAATTTTTAGGTAAGGTTCTTTGTCCTATTTATGAATGTTCCATTGAAGCAGGTTTTGCAGACTGCAAAGAATGTGGTAAAGCTCCTTGTAATCTATGGTTTTCTACAAGAGATCCTGACTCCACTGATGAACAATTTAAGGCTGATATTGAATCAAGATTATCTAATTTTAAAAACAATTAACCACGAAAATTTACAAATGGGTGTATTTCGCGTGATTAAAGAGGAAAGATAAATGAAAGTACATATTTTAGAAGAACTTGGTATCCCAAGAAAGAATTTTGTTTCTGCTGCAAAAGATCATGAAGTTAGTTGGTTCGATGAAGAAATAAATAATACTGAAATTGAAGTAATTGTCTCTGTTAAAACGAAGCTGGGAAAAGATATAATAGAGCAGTACCCAAATTTGAAGATAATTGCACTAGCTTTCACAGGCTATGATAGTGTAGATCTGAATTATTGCAGAGAAAAGAATATCGCAGTCTGTAATGTACCTGCTTACTCTACAAATTCCGTAGCTGAACTTACTATTGCATTGGCAATTTCACTTTTAAGAGAAATTTCTAAAGGAAATAAAGTTATCAGAGAAGGTCAGTGGAATCTTGGTAAGGCAGGAAATGAGCTGTACGGTAAGACTGTGGGCATTTGTGGTACAGGTACTATCGGGATCAGAGTTGCTGAGATATTTAAAGTATTAGGTTGTAATATCATAGGTTGGTCCCGTACTCAGAGAAAAGAATTCATTGATCTTGGCGGAAAATATGTTGATTCACTTGAGGAACTTTGTGGTGTTTCGGATATTCTTTCTATCCATGTTCCTGCAAATTCAGAAACAAAGGGTTTGATCGGGGAAGAGCAGTTAAATAAAATGAAAAGTTCAGCCTACTTGATAAATACTGCTAGAGGTCCTATCATTGATGAAAAAGCTTTGATAAAAATTTTACAGAATAGATCAATCGCAGGTGCCGGATTGGATGTTTATGAGGTAGAACCCATTTCTAATGAAAATCCATTATTAAAGCTTGATAATGTTACTCTAACTCCGCATATTGCGTTTAAGACGAAAGAAGCTTTGATAAGACGGGCAGAAGTAACAATAAATAACATAAATGACTTTGATAATGATATAAAAACAAATCGAGTTGACTAAATGTTTAGCAATGTTTACATATTTTATTTTGCGATGGTCGGAACTTTTGCTTTTGCAATATCAGGTGCTATGACTGCAATGAGGAAGAAATTCGATCCTTTTGGAGTAATCATAATTGGATTTGTTACTGCTGTTGGAGGTGGAACTATCAGAGATATTTTAGTCAAGGATATTGATGTTTTCTGGTTGGTTGAACCTGCTTATATTTATTCTATTATTGCAGGGTCTGTATTTGCTATGACATTCAGTAAGAAGCTGAAGATCTTTGCGAAATCACTTCAGTTGTTCGATACTATCGGACTTGGATTGTATACTATTGTTGGTTTAGAAATAGGTTTACACAGTGGTCTGAGTTTCATGAGTTGTATTATACTGGGAACAATAACAGGGTCATTCGGAGGTGTTCTCAGAGATGTTCTTGTTAATGAAATACCCATTGTCCTTCATAAGGAAATTTACGCAACAGTATCTATCGCCGCAGGGTTCTTATATTTTTGCTTAAGGTACTTTGGGGTTGGAGAACCGATATTGCAGATTATTCCGATCATTTTTATCATAACATCCAGATTTGTTATAATAAAATATAAGATATCATATCCGAATGTATATAGATCTTAAACTAAAAAACACAATACATAATACAAGCCTATCAAACACAAACACCCTTTACTTTGTTGCAATATATTATTTGGTACATAACTTTTGAATTTCTTCATTTCAATTTAGCAGAAATATTTGTAGTTTTAGCAGAGAAGTATGAAAACATAATTTGTCACAGGAATAAGAGATGATTAATATTGATTCCTTATTAAAACAAAATATTATTGAAAATGAAAGAATTGAATTCAAAAAAGGTTGGAATCCTCAGTCAATTATTCACTCAATTTGTGCTTTTGCAAATGATTTTAATAATATTGGTGGCGGATATATCGTAATAGGAATAAATGAAAAATACGGTGTAGCTCAATTTCCACCTATCGGTATCGAAATAAACCAGATTGATAAGATAAAAAAAGAACTTTTAAATTCATGCTATTCAATTTCACCTAATTATTTTCCGACCATAGAACATTTCATTTATGAAGAAAAAAATATAATAGTAATATGGTGTCCTTCAGGTGATACCAGACCATACAAAGCACCAAAATCAATTTCTGATAAGAATAATAAGATTTATTACATAAGAAGAATGTCATCAACTGTACAAGCAAAAGAAAGCGAGATTGTCAGACTAATTGAACTTACCGCAAAAGTACCTTTTGATAACAGAATTAATCAATCATACAGCCTTGAAGAATTAAGTTTAACACAGATTATTACTTTCCTTAGAGAAGTGAAAAGTTCTCTTTATAGAGATGCTGTAAAATTAGATTTTGACGAATTGTGCTTAAGGATGAATATTGCTAGAGGACCAAAAGAAGATATTAAGCCCTTGAATATTGGACTATTGATGTTCTCTGATAATCCTGATAAATTCTTTAGAGGAGCTCAAATAGATCTTGTTGTGTATGAAGATGAAATTGGAGATAAATTTAGTGAGATAATCTTCAAAGGTCCTATTCAAAATCAATTAAAAGAAGTTTTACACTATATTGAAAATAATATTGTTAAAGAAGAAATTAGGAAAGTAACTGGTAAAGCAAAAGCAAATCGTTTTTACAACTACCCTTTTGAAGCTATTGAGGAGGCTATTTCAAATGCCGTTTATCATAAAAGTTATCAACGGGAAAATCCTATAGAAATTAATATACGATTAGATTGTATAGAGATTTTATCATTCCCGGGCCCTGTACCGCCAGTTGATAATGAAATGCTTAAACAAAAAAAAATTGTTGCAAGAGATTATAGAAATAGTAGAATTGGAGATTTTTTGAAAGAATTGGAGCTTACAGAGGGAAGAAGTACAGGAATTCCTAAAATAAGATATTTTATGGATAAAAACAATTCTCCTAAACCAATTTTTGAGACTGATTCCGATAAAGTCTATTTTTTAACAACTCTTAAGATTCATCCAGAATTTCCACTAGATATTATTGGCGGATTAAATGGCGGATTAAATGGCGGATTAAATGACACATTAAATGGCTCTTTAAGTGG
>WTAK01000175.1 GCA_013139625.1 Candidatus Delongbacteria bacterium
ATAATAAATTAACAAAAAGGAATTTACTTGATTATTCAATTAGAAATATGTAGCTTAGAAACACTTTACGCAGCGAACATACCAATCATATTTACAGGCTTATTTAAGCCCGGTAGTAGTTATTTTAGATTTTATTTAATTGAATATTTTCGTGAATTCACAATTTCAAAAGAAAAATATTTTTCATATGTGGCACTTAAATACAGAAATATGAATGAATAAATTCTACTACACTTTTATATAAATTGTTAATCACACCGGAGACAAAATGCTTAAAGCAAAAAAAATAGAAATAAGAACAGAAATCCATGATGATATATTAATTGATAGCTATAGATGGATGGAAGATCTAGAAAATAATAAATCCGAGATCATGGAGTATGTAAAGGCTGAAAATAATTTTACAAATGAAAGTTTGAAACATACTAAAGTAATGCAGGAAAGATTCAAGGAAGCTTTTAAAAAACGAGTAACTAAAGATGATCCGATTATTTATGATAGAATCGATGATTATCTGTATTATTTTCGAAAAGTTGAAGGAGAAAAGCTTAAGAACTATTACAGAAAAAAAGATGAGAGTGGTCAGGAAGAACTTGTGCTGGATGTAAACAAAGTTGATGCAGGGAATAATTA
The DNA here is from genome assembly GCA_013139625.1 of Candidatus Delongbacteria bacterium. GTDB lineage: Bacteria > UBA4055 > UBA4055 > UBA4055 > UBA4055 > WTAK01. Next base: position 634 of record WTAK01000175.1, read on the forward strand.
CATAAATATTCATAGTATCAAAGTCAGTCCAAATCATGATTTACTATTCTATCTGATAGATAAAAACGGTAGTGAAATGAGCGAACTCTTCATCAAAGAAATATCATCAGGAAAGATATTGAAAGATACCATTGAAGTAAAAACACTTATCAAAACTCATAATGTTGAATGGGCTTCGAATAGTGTGATACTTTATACTCTTTTCGATCCTGAAACGACCTTACTTCTAAGTGTATATCGGCATGAATTATATACAAGCACAGACGATGATACTCTTTTATTTAATACAAAAGAGAAAAGTGGAGAGTTTGGTTTGTATAAATCCTCATGTAAAAATTATATCATTGTAAACTATTCTACTAACGGAGATGCCAGTTTTGCCAATTACCTGGATTTAAAAGATCCATACGGAGACTTTAAAGAATTAGTAACTGCTGAAGATGGTGTTACCTACGATGTAAGTATAACAAATGGAACTTGTATAATACTTAAGCATAAAGGGGAGAATGAAGATATTTACATTAGGAATATTTCTGACTCAATAAATGCCAGTGAATTATTCTATACTCCTAGTGAAAACTGCTCAATAATTAGAAGTTCTTTAGAGACCAGTCAAGATTTCGCTATTTTTCTAGAAAGAGAAAATGGTCAGAATAGAATTAAAGTGATCAATATTACAAGCAAAAATTCATATTGTATTGATTTTCCTGAAGATATGTACGCTGTTGAAATCAATAAAATAGACTTTGAGAATAATACTCTAAGGTTTTTTTATAGCTCACTTAAATCACCTTGGGCTTTGATAGAATTTAATTTCCTAACAAAAGAAAAGGTAATAATTAGGCAGGATATAGTTAAAGATTATAATCCTGATGACTACATTTCTGAAAGAGTATTTGCCAAAGCAAAAGATGGTGTTCTTCTGCCTATAAACTTGTTTTACAAAAAAGGTATTGTATTAGACGGAAGCAATCCTCTTCATTTAGAAAGTTATAGTAGTTACGGGTATAATTTTCCAGAAGCATCATTTGGTGCAAGTAAATTAATTTTAGCAGAGAAAGGTTTTATTTATGCAGGTGCTCATGTACGAGGTGGAGGATTTTATGGTAAGAAATGGCACGATGATGGAAGATTGCTTAATAAGATGAATAGTTATACAGATCTGATAAGTTGTTCAGAATATCTAATCGAGGAAAAATATACAAGTAGTGATAAATTTGTTTTAAAAGGTGAAAGTTGTGGAGGTACGATGGTACTTGGTGTGGCAAATATGAGACCCGATTTATTTAAGATCATAATTTCATCTGTCCCTGTTTCCGATGTTATAGGACAAATGCTCGATCACTCTAAATGGACATTTAAAGAATGGCATTATTCTGAGTGGAGAAATCCAGAAATAAAAGAAGAATATGAGTATTTGAAAACTTGGTGCCCTTATACTAATATTAGCTCTCAAAACTATCCAAATATACTTGTCTTTGCAGGTGTTAATGATTCAATAGTAAATTTTTGGATACCGCTAAAATATGTAGCTAAACTGAGGGAGTTTAAGCAAGGGGATAACGATTTGCTTATCAGCTTAGGAGAAGCAGGTCATTTTGGTTCAGGAAATGATAATTTAGCTCTTGAATTTGCTTATATCTTTGACAAGTTGGGGATTGAATATTAAGAGATCCCATCGCTCATCTCTTTAAATATGGTAGCGATACGTACTAACTTAAAAATAGGAGGTGCATATGAATAACGTAATCGAAGGAAGTTGCATTAGTTAGCGGCTTCCACGTTGAGAGGGAGACCGGGAGGTCTGCCCTCTCGATATTATGCGAGAATGTAAAGATGTGGTTGCAGGGCAACCGTAAGGGTTCAACATCTTGAACCCACAACATAAAAACAACGGAGGTATTATGAAATATACAGACGAAGAAAGACAAAGACGAACGAGGAGATCGTAAACCTTAAATGGTGCGTCTCCTGCAAAAACGTGGTAAGAAGTGTACTAATCACTAGTCACTAACCCCTAATCCCTAATGAATGGAGACAAATTATAATGACAACATTATTAAATTACGGTTGGAATGAATTCTTTGAAAATAACTTTACAAAATATAAAGAATTAAATTATCAGCCAGCAAGAGTTACAAAAGAAAGTATAAACCAGTATTGGTTAATGACCGAGAATGGTGAAGTAAAAGCAATACTATCAACAAAATTCTTCATGGATACATTCGGTAAAGAACAATTACCTGTAGTCGGTGACTGGGTAGCAGTTCAAAAGCCTGAGGGTTCAGAGGAATTTTACATAGAAGCTGTTTTACCAAGAAAGACCAGACTGATACGAAAAGGAAAAGATACCTACGGTAGAAATTTTGTAAAAGCCGGAGATGGCGGAATTCGTGTCATTTCAAGTAACATTGACACAGTATTTTATGTAGCATCGTTAGATCACAGAGATTTCAATATAACAAAGATAGAAAGATACCTTGTGATGCTGTATGAAAGTGGTGCTCAACCTGTGCTAATATTGAATAAAAAAGATATCTGCCCTGAATATGAAGAACATATAGAAAAAGTAAAGAACATAGCCGGTGATCTTCCTGTATTTGCAGTAAGTGCAATTGA
>WTAK01000068.1 GCA_013139625.1 Candidatus Delongbacteria bacterium
TGTTACGACGCAAATGTGTCACCTCACATTCATTTTGAATGTCAAAATTGTAGCACAATCTATGATTTCTTTGAAGATTATAATTTTTCTAGTATGAGTGGTATGTATGGTTTTAAGGTCAAAACGTATAGTATTTATGTAAAAGGAATATGTAATAAATGTAATTCTTAATATTTAACAAGTGTATAACTAAAAGGAGAAAAGAAAATGAAAGTAAAAATGATGATTCCAATACTATTATTCGCACTAATGGTATTTGCACAAAAAGGTGTACCAGTAAAAGGAAATAATCTCGTAGCTAATTCAGGAAAAGTATCCATTATTACGGAGATTCAGAAACTTAACAAACTTGAGAAACAAATTATTGAAATAGAAAATGGTCTCAAGCTATCGAAAAATAATATTGTGATTTTAGAAAAACAAGTTGCAGACCACAAGAAGAAAACAAAAGAAACTACAGCAAAGATCGCAAAATTAAAAAGTTCTCGTAAAGAGCTTGAAAAACAGATCAAAGCACTTGAAGCAAGTATGAATACTGGTAGTAACAAAAATACACTTAAAAATGGAGAGTAATAATGAAAAAAATACTAATGCTACTGATAATTGTAGTAATGACTGCGCAGATGTTCGCACAAGAAGCTACAAAAAGAGTACCTAACCCTGATGAATTAACCTTGGCAATTTTGCCAACTTACTCAAGACTCGAAATAATGGGTATGTATGCACAAATAAAAGGTGAGATTAAAAAGGCAACTGGAAAGAAAGTAAAACTGAAAGTTGCGAAAGATTTTAGACAACATTTAAAATGGATGAATGAAGGCACAGTTGACCTAGCATTCTCTAATCCAGTTGTTTGTGCACAAGCACTTGAAAATGTTGATCTTTTGGTAACTGCCGTTGTCGATGATGAACCTATTTTTAAAGGTGCTGTTATCGTACTGGAAGGTAGCCCTTTAAAAGAAGCTGAAGATTGTAAAGGTAAAAAACTTGGTGTTGTCTCATGGAAATCAGGAGGCGGTTATTTGTCTCAGTACATCGCATTCATGGGAGAAGGTATTGATATATTGTCGGATTGTAAAACAAAGAAAATTAAAGCCGGAAAGGTTAATAATTTGATCAAAGAATTGAAGAAAGGCACTTTTGACGCAATATGTATTCCTTGTACCGACTTAGCTAAAGCAGATAGAATTATTGGTAAAGGTAAGTATACAAAGATCATGGATGGGGAATATTTACCAAATTGGGCTGTAAGTGCAAGAAAAGATCTTGATACTTCAATAAAAAGAAAAATAACCGCTGCTTTCCTTAGCCTTAAGGAAGGAAGTAAAGCTTTAAAGAAAATTCAAATTGACAGTTTCACACCTTCAGATGATTCTGAATACGAACCAATTCTTTATATTCTTGAAGGTAAGGGCGTAGAATAAAATATATTTGAGACATAATAAACTCCCGAGATTCAAACTCGGGAGTGACATGACACTAAGTAATAGAAGAATTGAGTATATTTTTATAGATTTGTTGAAGAAAAGATATTTGGGAGGGAGAGAGATGTTTAAATTATACAAATTATTAATTTTGATTATTATAGTTAGTGGTAGTTTTTTTCAACTTGTATATTCGAATGAAGATAGCCAGAAACCTTTTATCTTAGGCTCCATAGAAAAAGGAAGTATGAAAAAAGTAGAAAAAATAGTAAGGAAAAAATTAGCTAATAATGGATTTGAAATTATTGGAGAACACAGTTCATTATCTAATGTAAAAGTTATCATTATAACTAATAAATTTCTAAAAAATTCAGCTTCCGAATCCTTTTATGGAGGTTTTGGATCTTTTCAAAGAGTTTATCTATCTAAAGATGGAAACAGAGTTAAAGTTATTTATAATAATCCGATTTATACATTCCACGCATACCAAATGTCCGGTACTTTGGAACCTGTTCTTAAAGATCTAAAAAAAGCTTTAGGGATGGAAAAATCATTTGGATCTGAAAAAGGAATTGAGATAGACAAACTTGAAAGTTATCATTTGGATCATATTCCAGGAGAAGATATGATGCCGTTTTTTGATGATTTCTATGAGCTGGCAACTTTTGATAGTTATGCCGAAGCGGTTGAAGTAGTGGAGAATGCCATTAAATCTAATAAGGGATTTGCACAAAATATCTTTAGGATAGACATCCCGAATAAAGATGAAACAGTTTTTGGTATCACTTACAATAAAGATAAAAATATTTGTAAAGAGATCTTAGATACATTTGGCACAAAATCAAATGTTTGTGCAGCAGTATTGCCATACGAAATATTAGTGACTGATAATGAGGTCATAGCAATGCATGCAAAATTTAGAATCCCCTTGAATTTTCATGATATATTTAATGGGAATGAGGCTAATCTAAATAAACTGGAAGGATTTTCATTTGATATAGAGAAATTTCTTAAGATACTATCAACAGCAAAGTAAGGTTTTAAAGAAAATTGAAATTAATTTGATCAGAAATTGAGTAGGGGGTAGGAAGGTTTATGAAAAAAATTATACTTTTATTAGTTGTTTTACAGATCGTAACGATGTTTGTTTATTCTGAAAGATCGGTATTGAAAGCTGAACCAATAAATGAATATAACGATTCGGAAAGCTGGGCATTTAATGATTTTGACGGTGATGGTCTATTTGATATGGTAATAGCAAATCTTAGCGGAAAATTATACCATTACGAACAGGCTGCTACGAATCTGACGGCGATGCAACTTAAATCTGATAATTTTAATGACTTCGAAATTGAGTTTTTCTCATCTCCTGGTTTTTACGATATAGATAATGATGGTTTATTGGATATGTTCTTAGGTGAGTATTACGGAAATATAAGGCATTATGAGCAAGATAAATCAAAGTCAGGAAAATTCATCCTCAAAAATGAAAGATTCTCCAATATTGAAGCAGGAAAAGATCCTACCCCTGTATTTTGTGATATAGATAATGATGGTTTGATAGATATGCTTATTGGAACACTTAGCTCTAATTTAATTCATTATGAACAGGTAGAAGTTAATTCAGAGGAATTTGAACATATTACTGATAGTTTCAATGATTTTGACTATGGTTTTAGATTAACTCCTACATTTGCAGACCCTGATAACGATGGGTTAAAGAATCTTGTAGTTGGAAGAATGAATGCTTTGATAGTTCATTCAGAGCAGGATAAAAAGGATTCATATGTATTCACTGATGCAAAAGAAACAAATAATCAGGTTGGTCTTAACTACTATTCTCCTCCAATAATAATTGACTTGGATAATGATGGATTGTTTGATATTCTCATTGGTGATGAGTCTGGAAAACTAAGGCATTTTGAACAGATTAAGAGGGATGTGGTTGGTGGTAAAAATATTATTGAGATCAAAGAAGGAAAGAAAGGAATAGTTAAAACGAAAAAGACCAATATGCAGCAATCTGAAGAAAAGATTACATGTAATGAAAAGATCGACATCTCCAATACTAAAATACTTGATAACAAAATTATAGCAGTAAAAAAAGAGATTGCAAAAAAGAAAAAAGAGAAATCATCAGATGAAGACATATTTAATAATACTAGCAGTGATGACGAACTTGAAAATATTTTAACCAAGTGTATGCTCTTAAGAAAGGAATTAAATTCAAAGAAAGCTGAGTTTGAAGAAATAAGAAAAAAGATGTCAGGTAAAATTTCAAGATCGGAATATGATAAATTATATGTAAAATATAAGAAATACTGGGCAGAACTGAATGCAGTTAAGAAGACAATATCAGAGAGAAGTGATTGTAAAGAAATCAGGCATATCCATATGTATAATCAGGCATTGGAACTGAAGTATGAGGAAGAGTTTGATGAAGCTCTGGATATTCTTATTGAAGCCGTTAAAATAAAACCTGACTTTGACAAAGGATACTCTCAGATAGTTTCAATACTTATTGAGATCGAAGAAGATGAAGAAGCCGGAGAGTATATAGACAAGATTAAAGATCCTGAAAGGAAAGGAAAACTTTATTACAAAAGGGCTGTGGCAATAAAAGACAGCTATCCCGAAAAAGCGATAAAATATCTACATACTATGGCTGATCTTTATAATCCCGCACTGGCTTATTACTACTCCGGATATGTTTATTCTTCAGTTATGTCTGATAGTAAAAAAGCGATATTAGAGTTGAATAAGTCACTTAAATATGATCCGGAAGAACCTAAAGCACTTAAGCTACTTGCGTCTTGTAAAGCAGGGTAAACATGAGAGTGGTTTGCAATCTATTAATATCACAGTAAAAGAAGCCCAATATTGATTTGGAAAATTATAATGTATTATGTGTATGTGAATGAGGTAAGCGTTGTACGGATTTATTAGATATTTTATATCACTTGGTATTCTTTTTCTAAGTATATTGTCATTATTCTCTAAAGATTATTCCCTAGAGGAACTTGTAAACGCAACAAACGAAGTTAATTCGGCACAAGAATATTTCAGTATATATCTTGATTTTTATAAGAACAGTACAGATAAGGTTATCCTGAAAAAAGTAACTTCTGCAATGGCAAAGATAGATTATGACAGTACATTCACAATACTCAAAGAAAAATACAACAAATCACAAGGCAATGACGTTGTGGCGTATTTGTACGGTAGTATATTGAAAGATCCTGTTAAATCCATTGAGATTGGCAGAAAGGTTATTGCACTGAATAAGGAACTTGAATGCGGCTACAGACTAATTACCGAAACTTATGCTAAGAAATATTTCTTCCATGATGATGAAAATACTGATAAATTGAAAGAATTATTCCCTGAGGACGAAGCTTTATTCGAATATTATTATTCAAATTACAACTCAAATGATGGTAGTTCACGATATACATATTGTAAATATCTTATTTTTAAAGAAAGGCTGAATGAAGCTGAGAACTTGCTGGATAAAGCAGAAGAAAATGAAGAAGTGTGGACTGATGCTGAATTGTTCAGTGATTTTTATACTATTAAAGGTGATTACGAAAACGCAGTTATTTTTTTTATTAAAGAAGCTATTGGAATATATAGTAATTTACAAGAAGGTGATCATCTTACTAAATGGGCAGAGATCAACCTTTTTTTTAAACTAGTAAATTCTAGAAAGTACAAAGAAGCTCATAATTTTATACATACTGCTGAATATATACCTGAGAAAGAAAGGTATTTTTGGGAAAGTTTATCCTATTGCATTGAGAAAGAAAAAGAAAAAGCCATTGCTGCAATAAGGAGATCTGTTGAGCTGGGATGGGATAATGTATTATCCGTTCAGTATTATAAAGAATTAGAATATATTTCAGTTGAACCTGAATGGTCAGATATCCAAAATATGATTGAGGCAAACAGAGATACAAATGAAAATAAAAGAAAAAAAGTAATAACTGATATGAAATTTTTAAGAGAAATTCCTGATGTAACCTTTCAAGATTCAAACGGTAAAGAATTTACTATAGAAAGTATAAAGGGCAGTATTATTATACTCGATTTTTGGGCAACCTGGTGTAAAGAATGCTTAACGGTTATGCCTTCTTTGAGTAAATATGCTTTAGAAACACCCGAAGATGTCAGAATATTAGCGGTAAATATATGGGAAGAAAATGATGAAAAAGCTATACAGATGTTCAAAGAGAAAGAATATAATATAGAACTCGTTTTCGGTATGGAGGGTCTAAAAAAAATATTTGGTTTTGATGGAATTCCGCATATGTGTGCAATTGATAGGAATGGTAATCTTAGATATGAAAAAAGTGGTTCTTCCAGTAATATTGCAGACTATTTAAAGTGGTGGATCGAGGATCTTAAAGCAGAAGAATAGTTTAATACTAAACAATATTTGTGACCTGTATCACAGCTTTAGCTTAGAAACCATTGTATATATTAAGTATGTAATATAACGTGAAGATAAGTAACACAACGAAAAGTTAAGTTGAATCTAAGTAGAGGTAAGTAAATGAGTAAATATTCAAAGAAATATAAGATCTTTGCTACTATTGCTATTTTTGCAATAGTTTCTGCATTGATTGTTTCGAGTAATTTAATTTTTGATCTAAAAGCAAAATATCTTATGATCCTTCATTTGTTTTTATTGGCATTGCTAACTAATATTATTTTCTTCTTTAAATGGAGAAGTAACATTGTATATGAGAAAAATAAAAAAGCATTGCAAGAAAGTGAAAATAAATATAGAACTCTTATTGAATCACTTATTGAAGGTATTGGTATTGTTGATGAGAATGAGAACTTTACATTCGCAAATAAAGCCGGCAACGAAATCTTTGGTTGTAATAATGGAGAGCTAGTTGGTAAGAATTTAAAAGAATTTACAACAGAGAAAAGTTTCAATTCTGCCTTAGAAAAAACAGAAAATAAGAAATTAGGTAATACAGACATCTATGAACTTGAGATTGTTGGTCTAGACAAACTAAAACGTATTATTTTAGTTAAAACTTCCCCGGTTATTGCTCAGAATGGTAAATACAAA
>WTAK01000182.1 GCA_013139625.1 Candidatus Delongbacteria bacterium
TTTCAGATTTTATAATTCCTGCGGTTCCGCTTGGGTACACATTTGGAAGGTTAGGTAATTTTATCAACGGTGAATTATACGGAAGGGTTACAGAAAGTTCGTGGGGGATGTATTTCCCGATGGCAGGAGATGATACTTTAAGGCATCCATCTCAACTTTATGAAGCTTTTTTCGAAGGAATTATCCTATTCATTATATTATGGTCTATAAGAAGAACTGAATTTGCTAAAGGCAAATTATTAGCATTTTATATAATATTTTACGGAATAATAAGATTCTTCATAGAATTTGTAAGAGAGCCTGATGAGCAACTTGGTTTTATATTATTTAATCTTTCAATGGGTCAGGTACTTTGTTTTATCATGGTCCTATCAGGGATCGTTATGATTATGATAAATAATCTTGATAAGCATAAATTAAAAGCGTAAAATGGTAGCGGAAATAACTTGGAGTTATCTATGACCTATAAAAATCTGTTCGTATATATATGTGCATTGACCCTTCTGATCTTCAACAGTCAGCTTTTTTCTGTTGATCGTACAATGGGTGTGATAAAAAATTCCAAAACCGGATACGAGGGCTATACTCTGTTCAATCCGTCATCAACAGGGGACACTTATCTGATAGATAATTATGGTAGAATTGTTCATCAATGGGAAAGTTTCCATTCCCCAAACTTAAGTGTTTATTTATTGGAAAATGGTAATCTAATGAGAACATTTTCTACAATTCGCAGGGAAGATTTAGATTACGGGGTAGAAATACTTACTTGGGATGGTGAAGTTATCTGGAGTTTCGTTTATACTACTGCTGACTACTATCCACACCATGATATAGAGCCTTTACCTAACGGTAATATTTTAATGATAGTTCGTGATATCAGAACAAATACTGCTATGGAAGATGCGGGTAGAGATCCTGCGTCGATGTCAACAGCCAGGATCTGGATCGAAAAGATCGTTGAGATAGAACCGATCGGACTAAACACCGGTAATGTCGTATGGGAATGGGAAATATACGATCATTTGATACAGGATTTTGATCCTGCTAAAGATAATTACGGTGTTGTTGAAGATCATCTGGAGCTAATGGATGTGAATTTTACTCCGACTATACTCAGGGAATGGTTGCATGCGAATGGTTTAGATTATAATAGCGAATTAGATCAAATTATTTTAAATCTTAGAAATATCGGAGAATTTTGGGTAATTGATCATAGTACCACAACTATTGAAGCAGCAGGACATGCAGGAGGAAATTCTGGTAAAGGTGGAGATATCTTGTACAGGTGGGGGAATCCTCAAACATATCGTGCCCAAAATAACAATGAGCAAAAGTTCTTTGAACAGCATGATGCAAGGTGGGTGGAAAATGGTCTGCCAGGGGAAGGTAATATTACAGTATATAACAATGGTACGATCAGACCTGAGGGTATGTATTCAACCATTGATGAAATTATAGTTCCTGTCGATATAAATGGAAATTATACAGCTCCTGCTTTAGGGGACTCATATTTACCTATTGAACAAACATGGATATATACTGACAAATATCCTGAAAATTTGTTTTCCCCACATATTTCAGTAGCTCATAGATTACCTAACGGAAATACAATGATATGCCAAGGTGATGATGCACATTTTTATCAAGTCCAATCTGACAAAACTGTTGTGTGGGAATATATAAGCCCTATAGAAGTTGCCGGTCCGGGCACCCAAGGAGGTATTCCAAATTCAAGAACTTCATTCAGGTGCCATAGGCATGGAATAGATTATCCTGCTTTTGCCGGACGAGATCTTATTCCAAAAGGATACATAGAAAGAAACCCTATAACGGTGGAAAGTACACAACATTCCCCTGTAAAACCAACAGAGTTGGACGAAGTTGTGATAACATCAAAGATTTTTGATGATACTGGGATATCTTCTGTATTACTTAATGTTTATTACGACGTAGATCCTCTGGTAATTTCTATGAAAGATGATGGGCTTGGTTATGATACAACTGCCGGAGATTCTATCTATACAGCCTTAGTACCTGCCTTGCCGGGATATGGGCAAGTTAATTATTACATAAGTATTCTAGATGGTTCAGCTGAAATGTTTAACGATCCACCTTTCGGATCGCAAAATTATACTTTTCATTATGATTTGATATCTACAACACCGATAAATATCTCTATCTCAAAAAATTCAGATTCAACTTTAATAGAATGGGATCCAGTTGAAGGTGTATCAAATTATAAAGTATATTCTTCAAGTGATCCATATAGTGGATTTGATGAAGATCTAACAGGTCTCTTCAATGGTGAAAGTTGGTCAACTTCTATAGATGACACAAAGAAATTTTATTATGTTAAAGCGGTAAAGTAAGATTATCCACAATGTAAATATTTGTCGACCAGTTCTTGAAGCATTACAGCATTTCCTTCCATCTTCTCACTAAGTCCCAAATCACCATAAGCCTTGAGATCTGAAATGACCTTGGAGATCATTCCTTCAGGGAAAACACCATCTTTTTCATAAAGGTTTCTTACTTTTTCAAGCTCATCTGCCGATTCAAAGCAAGAAGCAGGCAGTTGTTTTAATCCTTCGATAGCACTCGCATTGGTTGTTACATATAATGAATTTGCGAAATCGATACTATTATCCATTTCAAGTCCGTGTAATGCAGCGATCGTGATTCCTGCCAATAATTGATGAACATTTGCACTACCATCTGCATTTCGGATCTCAACAGTCTGATTATTTACAAAAGTTTTTCCGTCATTCACTTCTAACGGATTTGCATGAAGTATGATATCTTCTGCGCCTTGCCAACCTAAAGGAACTCTGACAAGAACGGATCTGTTTCTATCTCCCCAGCAGATAGATGTTGGGGCTTCCTGATGTGGAACTAATCTCAGAAAAGATGTAGGAACTGTATTGCCAAATGCTGTTAATGATGGAGCAAGATCAAGTAATCCTGCAATAAGTTTTTTTGCAACTTCAGTAAGACCTTTCTCTCCAGTATTTTTCATTGCATTTTGACCGTCTTTCATTAGTCTCATGTGAATATGCAGTCCACTTCCGGCCTGCCCGACCATTATCTTTGGGGCATAACTAACTTCTAAACCATATTTATATGCCGTTTCCCTGACAGCCCATTTTGCTAAAGCAAGTTGGTCTGCAGCATCTTCGATAGGAACAGGTAAAAATTCTATCTCATGCTGTACCATCTCAAGATCACCATTGATAATATTACCTACCTCGGCATGACCGTATTTTATATTACCGCCGATCTCACTGATAACTCTCATAGCTTCAATACGA
>WTAK01000314.1 GCA_013139625.1 Candidatus Delongbacteria bacterium
TTAGCAGAAGTTAGAAATTATCATTTATTGAGTTTCCGGTAATTCCAATTATTACTTCATAACTATTTTCAATATCAGGGTCAATAATATCATCGTAAGTAATATCTTGGATAAATATATCCACTTCTTCAGATCTAGGTTTAGTATGAACAAAATTGATCGGAATATTGCCAGGAAGTGAAGTATTGTTAAAGTCTGTGAAATTTCCATCTGTTACTATGAAAATATTCTCATATTTGTTCTTTAATGTAATGAGAGTGGATAAATTATTAATATTTGAAAAGTTATCTTTGAAATCCAGGTTTAAGAGATTGTTTGCAGATCTAATGCTGTCTCCAAACTCATATTTTGAAAAGTCATCATAGTTAAGAATATTTTCTAGTAAAGATCTTACGGATGCTGATTCTGTAGAATCATTTTGTATTATGGATAAAGAATTATCAAATAATATGAGGTTTTGGATTATTACTTTCTTAGAATTTTCGATATTCAATATGGGATTGAAAAATATCAGAGATAGCAAGAATAGTAGAATAGATCTTGAAATTATTAAAAATATTTTTTGGGAGTTATTTAAGTTAGATCGTAAGTAATACCATTTTGAAAAATAAATAATGATCGGGATCAATAGGATTAAAAATATGCCTGGAAAACTAAGATCAATATTCATAAGTCAAGTTATCGTTTTACATTAAATTAATACGGCGGCATATTGCCGCCGTGTTATAGAAAGTAAGTTAATAATTATTCTTTTTTATCTTCAATTTCATCACCTTCAGGATTTAGATCATCGAAATCAAACCCGCTTGATATTAAAGATTTTTTATCTAAAGTTTTTTCTTTTGAATCTTCTTTAGGTGTTTCTTCAGTTGTATCCTCAGTAGATCCAAAATCAAGATCAAGATTATCCCCCATTGGTTCTGGAGTTTTTTCAAGCATCGGTGCTTTTTTAGTCTTAAGAGTTTTCATCTTTTTAGGCTCAGGTTCTGGTTTTGCTATTGGCTTTTCTTCAACATCCTCTTCTTTGTGTTCCTTCCCATATGGAGTTTCAAATTTGTCTAAAAGGATCATCATTATCTCTTCGATAACGTTATCAATATTATTACCAACAGCTTCAATGTTAATTATAGAAGCAACATCAAGATAAAATGTCTCATATTTTTCATAAAGACCACCTTTCTTACTGATTAAAAGAAGACCAACAAGAGCAAGAATAATGATGCCCATTACGATTATAATGATAATAGATATTAAACCCATTCCCGATGAAGCTTCACTTCCATCATCAACAAGTCCGTCAGCTTCACTTATTGCAAACTCATCAGAATCATAACTACCATCATCTGTCAGAGCCATATCGGTACTATCTAACTCAGTATTTTCTTCAATTATTTCCTCAACTGCGGCCTCTTCAAAACCTGATGATACAACAGTAATGAATAATTGATTTATCTTACTTTTGCCTACAGGTCTATACAGAACAATTTCCTGTTCAAAATTTTCACTACGTGCTAATGAAATTTCAATTGTATTGATCCCTTTACTGAATTTAAGGTCAGTATCAGAAATGATTCCGACCAAGCTCTTATCATAATCAGCTTTGAATTTACTATAATATTTTTTTACGGAGTTTAAGTAAACCATGGCTGATGGTTTGTCGGGAGATAATTCAACTTCAGTATATGTTGAAAATAAAGTATCATTTTCTACAATTTGAATCTCGGGCATATATTTAGCTGAAAGATAAATACGCTGTTTCTTACCAATGTTCTTCTTCACAAAAGTAAAACTTGTTTTATAAACTTTATCTATTTCTTTATCTTCATCATCGACAAGTCTAATATCATAGATCAATTCAACAATTCCATTGCTTCCTTTTTTCATAACGAATGGCTTTTTGATCTCAGATTGATAGTTGTAGGTATCATGATTTTTCAACTCTAATCTTACTTTTCCATATTCACCATCACCGAAACCAAAATTTCTTTTCTTTGAAAATTCCAGTTTTTGAATACTGAACAACATTTGTGTAAGCATCAAGATCGAGATCAAGATAAAAGACAATTTTTTTAACATTCAATCCTCCGTAGGATAATAATTTAACATAATTTAGATAACTTCCAATGGATCTATATCAATAGAAACTTTAACGTTTGACTTAACTTTGAAACTCCTAAAGGCATTTTTTATAGCCGATCTTAGGATGTTTCCATTGCCATCATATTCTGAGTTTGTTTTAGCAATAACATTCATCCTGTAAATATTGTTGACTTTAAGCACCATTCTATCAACCGGTTTATAAACTATCAATTTTTTATTTTGATCAATTAATAATTTATACAATTCTAAAGAAGATCGCTTCATATCTTCATAGATCTTAGAAGAGAACATTATCTTTGCCATCTTAGCAAATGGGGGATACCCGGCAAGTTCTCTATTTTCAAGTTCATTTTTTATATAACCAATATAGTCATGTTTTCTTGCATATTCAAGAACATGGTTCGATTCGCTGTAAGTTTGTACCAATACCCTACCATTTATTTCACCTCTACCTGCTCTGCCAGAAACTTGGGTGATCAGTTGAAATGCTCTTTCATCAGACCTATAATCCGGAAATATAAGCTCAGTGTCAACATTCACAATACAGACTAAGCTAACATTATGAAAATCAAGTCCTTTAGCGATCATTTGAGTACCAACCAATATTGAAGACTTATTGTTTTCAAATTCACGAAGGATCTTAAAGTGACTTTCTTTTTTTCTTGTAGAGTCCTGGTCCATTCTAAGGATCTTTGTATCAGGAAATAACTTACTTAACTCAAATGCAACTTGCTCCGTTCCTGTACCCTTAAAAGATATATTAGATTTGCCACAAATACCACAATAATCTTTTGCTTTTTCGAAGTAACCACAATGGTGGCATATAAGCTGTTTTGAGTGCAAATGATATGTTAATGACACAGAACAATTCGGACAGGTGCTGACACTTCCACAGGATTCACAAACAAGATGAGTGGAATATCCTCTTCTATTCTGAAGTACAATTATCTGCCTTCCCTGATCTAATTCTTCACGCAAGGACTCAATAACGGAATCTTCAAATATTTGATAAAATTGTTTTCTTTTTACAATAACTATTTCAGGCAACTTAGCCCTTCCTATTCTTTTAGTTAATTCCAAAAGCGAATATTTCCCGGTTGATGCATTATGAAATGAGTCTATAGATGGAGTAGCAGAACCTAAAATTATAGGTATTTTATTTAATTTTCCTCTTACTATTGCCATATCTCTTGCATTGTACCTTGGTGAAGGATCTGATTGCTTATAGGCACTTTCGTGTTCTTCATCAACTATTATCAATCCTAAATTATCCAACGGAGCAAAGATAGCGGATCTTGGTCCAATTACGATGGAGTATTTATTTGCCTTAATACCTCTCCAGCTATCATATTTTTCACCTTCTGAAAGGCGACTGTGCAATACTGCAACCTCATCACCAAATACTTCTCTAAATCTTTTCACAGTTTGAGGTGTCAATGATATTTCAGGTATCAATACAATTACTGTTTTCTTTTTCTCTCTGACTTTTTTGATAGCTTCGATATAAACTGCAGTTTTACCACTTCCTGTAAGACCGTAGATTAAGAATGTGTCAAAGATATTTTTATCAATTGATCTCTCAATTTCATTAACGCAATGATCTTGTTCTTCAGTCAATGAAAATTTAACAGCATCATTAATGCTCTCTGTCATGATAGTACTTAGCCTGATATCTTCCTTTTTTACCTTCTTGCATAAGCCTAACGAAATAGCTTTTGAGATTATGTGATCAGAGAAATTATATATTTCTTTAATTTCCTTCTGAGATACTCCGATAGTATTTTCTAAAAGAAAATCTATAAATTCGTTAATTCTTTTACTGAATATTTTCTCAGGTAAAGGCAAAATAGGAGTTATATAATTCAAGTATTTAATTTTATTAATATTACCTTCAATAAATCGATCGATCTTACCATATAATGCAGTTGGTAAAGCCTGTTTGAGAACTTGCCCGAAAGATGATAAGTAATATTTTGATATCCATTTGCAAAATAATAACATTTCTTCATTGAACACAGGTTTAGGATCAATAATACGATCAATCTTAATTACTCTATAATCAGGTTTGTCTTTCAGCAGTGAAGTGATAACTCCGATCATTTTTCTTCGGTTAAAATTTGCCAAGACCCTAGATCCAATGAGAGTTTTAGTTTCAACAGTGGTATCAATAGAATAGGTGAATTCCTTATCTATTGGAATTGGGAAAGATACATTAATATATATATTGACTGTTTCCATCTGTGTCCACTATAGAATTATACGGCTTGATAAAAATAAATATAAAATTAATGATTAACAAGCCATAACATATTTTAAAAAATGATATGCATCATAACTTCCCTATAGAAATAAAATAATTTACATTTGCAAAAAAGTTGAACTATGCGTATTTTAGTCTTGTGAATTAAAAAAGATAATAAATTCTTATTCTAACTATATCGGAGAATTAAAGATGGCAGATAAAAACACATATGATTTTGGACTATACGGCAGATGTCCTGTTTGTAAAGATATAACAGCTGAAATTTGTGATGGATGTGGTGCTAAAGATTCTTTTACAGATTCGAGTAAGCCTGGAATTGTAGTCTGTACCAAGTGTAATATGGAGCATAGTATTGAATGTGTAAAGAAAAGCTGCAATGGTCAGATAAAAGTTCTTAAGACTCCGAAGAATGAAGATGAGAGAAAAAGAATAGATGAATTTATTTACAGAAAAAAACATAAGGATATGGACAATAGAGAGTTTATCATAAAGGAAGCTGCTAAAAAAACAGTTATAAAAGCTGTTGAAGTTCCATTGGATGATGAAATAGAAAAATCTGGTATTATTAAGCTGGATGCAGGAATGGAAGAATTGTTGGCAAGTACAAGAAAAGGTACTTTAGAAAAAACAACTATTGAACCATTGACAGCTTCCGATACTCCACCTGTCAAGGATGAAGTAAGCATTGGACTACAAAAAGAAAGTTTTGTAGAGGAACCAACGCCAATTATTACAACTGAGCAAGTAGTTATTGAACCAAAGGTAGAAAAGGAAGATAGCATAAGTATAGATATGAATGATGTTATTATGGATGACGATTTTGCGGGAAAAGTTGTAGAGGAGAAAAAAGATGAAGTTAAAGAGGAAATTTTATTAAAGCCTACGCCGGAAGTTGCTGAAGTTCAAGATATAGCCATCAATAAAGAAGAGGTTATTGAAACAGCTGAACCAGAAGAAGTAAGAATAGAAGGCGAAATAGATTTAAAGATAAGTGCAACTGAATCAATAGATGAAGAGCTTCCATCTGAAGTAAAGCAGGAAGTAGATCTTATCCAGGATTTTTGGCATAAGAAAGATGTAACTGAACAGGAAGAGAAAAAAGAAGAAGAAAGAAGGATCGTAAATCAGTTCTATGATGAACAAGATGATACTGCTCTGGATAAAAAGATAAATTTTGAAAACGTATATAATGAAACAAGCTACTTTGACTGTAAGGTTTGTGGAAAAGAAGAGATGAAGATCGTCTGTGATCAATGTGGTCAGAGTAATCAATTCTCCCTTAATTATGACGCATTAAGTTGTAAATGTGGAAATATGATAAAAGTGATGACTTGTGATTGCGGTGCTAAGCATGGACATAGTGATTTCTATCTTATTTCTGAAGGAATTAAATGGCAGTATTCAAAATCAAAAAGCTACTATAACTATAGAAAGGGTAGATTGTTAGTTTTCTCTACCTGTCCTACTTGTAATGTATTTACTGTAGAAAAATGTAAAGTTTGTGGTAGTAAAGTAAATTTTGGTGCTCCAAATAAGAATAATGAAGCATATTGCAAGAATTGTGGTACAGTTAATCAGTTCATTTGTGAGAATAGAAATTGTGATAATTCAGTTAAAACACTTAAGAATCCAAGTTCGATAGAAGAAAAATTAGATTTCTTAAATGAAGTAATGAACTTCAAAACAAGAATAAATGAAAAGAAAGTTAAGTATTCAGAACCCGGTGGTGATAAAAAAGTTGCAAGTTCATCCTCATCACAAGGCATTTCAATCGGGAATGTTTCCTCAACACCTGATTTTACAAATTCATTTATTGAAGAATTTGATAATAAAACGAAAGACTTGATTACAAATTCATTTATTGAAGAAGTAGAAACTGAAGTAAATCAAAGAAAGAAAGTTGATGATGAGTTAAGAAGTTTTAATAGAGATAACTTTGCTCCTAGAGCTCCTGGTATTTCTTTGGGTGGAGAGAAGACTGATGATGGTGAAGAAGAAGATAATGTTATTGCATTTGATGACTCAGGTAAAGGTATGGGGTTCTATATCATTATAGTGGTCATCATTGCAGTCATCGGTGTTGGAGGATGGTGGGGTTATAATAACTTTGTCGTAAAAAAATCTAATCCGGTCGTTACTCCAGAGCCAAAGGAAGTTGTTGTTGAAAAGCCAATCGTTGAAGAGGTGCCTGCTGTTGTAGATTCGACAGTTGCAATAACAGATTCAACCGTGGTTATTCCAGACTCTACTAAAGTTGTTGAAGATAAAAACGAACAAATTGAAGACAAAAAATAAAAACGGAGAAAAAATGAAAAAGATCAAATTAGTTGTGTTAATGACAATGCTTCTAGGAGCAACACTGCTTAATGCAGACACTTACGGAAAGCAAAACTACTTTGCAGTTAACCCTTTTGGACTAATCTTCAATATATATTCAGGTGAGTATGGAAGATTTTTGGATGCTGAAGGAACTACTGAGATTAATATTCCATTTTATGCTACAATTTGGGATAACATCAATGCTTACGGAATTGGAGCAAAGTACAGAATTTATAAAGATGGAAAGGGTGAAGGTATCTTTTACGGTGGTGGTATAGAATTAGATATGGTTACCTGGGAATGGGACTGGTGGAATGGAACTACTTGGGATACACAAGATGAATCATGGACAATTATAACTCCATTAGGAGAACTTGGTTACAGATGGACTTGGGACAATGGTTGGACTATTGCTCCTTCAATTGAAGCAGGTTTTACTGTATCTACCTATGATGGAGATGATGCATGGGGCGATCCTGACTACGGAGCTGGTGGTGTTGCTTGGGGACTTAACCTAGGTATTGCTTACATGTTTTAAATAAGAATATTAAATTAAAAGCCGGTTTATCCGGCTTTTTTTATTTAAAGGAGATATAAATGAAAAAGATAATATTATTGATAGTAGCAGTGGTTTTTTTAGTTTCTTCTTGTGCAAAAGTAGAAGATAAAAAAGTTAAAACACCTACAAAGAAAGATTCAGTGAAAGTAGAAAAAAATACAGCACAAAAATATATAGATGTTCAGAAAAAGCATATAGATAACGCAAAAGCTAGTATGGAAAAGAGCCAAAAAGCTCAAGAAGATCAAAATAAGGAACTTGAGAATATAATGGGGAACTAAGTAAGGGTCGCAGATCTGCGAGACCCCTACTTGATTCCGCTGTAAACCAGACCTTTTTTAGCATTGACCGTTAC
>WTAK01000112.1 GCA_013139625.1 Candidatus Delongbacteria bacterium
CTTTTGCTCGTTCATAGAAAATTCATTAATAGAATGAACTAATGTGATCCCGGTTGATCTTGATTCTGATTTACTAAATCCTTGTGATCCCCAGCTGTCAGAGTACTTAACAGTACCTGAATACAATACAACCGAAAAGGTCATAGCCAGTATTGGTAGTAATATCTTTTTCATTTTTCTCTCCTTCTCTTCATTTTTAATCACTTTCACAAACAATATAGTACTAAACACGATTTTACAACACACAACACATTTTTTACATACTATAACTGAACACTTATTGATTGGATTTGTCATTATGATTAAATATTACGATGAGCTAACTTGCAAATATTACATATCGTATATCAGTAAGAAATAAATTGAATTTCTCAATAGTTTTTTATATATTTTATACAAGTTTGAATACTTGGTACAAGTTTAAAAAACAGAAATCAATCATTTGGTATTTCTTATGTCAAAATTTAAGCTGATGGATAATTTAACTGAATCAGCAAAAAGAAAATATATCATTATTAATACCTCCGAAGAAATTGGTATTTCTAAAACTGCTAAGTTATTTAAATTAAGTCGTACTACGGTTCACAATTGGATAAAGAGATTTAAAGAAAGTGGTTTTGAAGGATTACAAAACAAATCCAGAAAAAATCAATATTTCAAAAATAAAATGCCTGACAAAGTACTAGAAAACATATTTAAACTTAAAGCGATCAATCCAAAGATCTCTGCTAAAAAAATCAAAGAAACTCTTAATCTCAATTATTCATTAAGCACGATTTATTTTAAACTCAGTAAATTTGATCAATTTATTTCAAATACTAAAAGCTACAAGCAAGTTAGACATGATAAAAATAAAATCTATTTTAAAGATTTTTTTGTTTCAATTAGAAAAATAATAAATGTAAATTATCATCGTAATAAGATTCCTAAATATATTATTTTATTAGAAGAAAAATCTACAGGTATTGTATTTAGTTCATTCTCATTCGAGAGAATATCGATATCTATTGCAATATTCCTTGAGTATTTTGTTGAATCTCTCAGGCGTGCAAAATTAGGTTCAGATTATAATTTCTACTTATCAGGTGCGATCAAACTATCAAAGAATGATATGATCATTCAAATTCTGAATGACAAATATCAATTTAAAGTTATAACCAATGCAATTGCATCGAAATTTCATTCAAATTCACAAAAACAGAACCCTTACAAAATTCTTTCAAACAATTTATTGTCAAGATCAGATGACATTCATCAAGAAGATGAATTATTAGCTCAAACTCAAGCATTTTTTTTAAAATTCAACTTCAGACAGTTAAAAAATTTTCATAAAAAAAATAGTCATATTTCAAACGCAGTAATTAATACTATTCAAACTTCTTTTTTAAATTATTTTCCTATCATTACTGACAATTACATATCTCAAATAAATGAAATATTAAATAAATATTATTTTTTTGAAAATATGTTCTCAATATTCTCAACTAACAAGTTTAATATCATATTTAAGCATGCAAATCGTATGATCGAGATACTTTGGGATGAAAGTGAAAAAATAAAAAATCAATATAAATTTAAATTATCAAAAGAACCTTATTTAATAATTCAAAATATTTTTCAATCTGAAGAACCCTATTTATTAATTCAGATTATTTCAGAACACTTTATTACAATTATTTCAAAATTATTATCGAACCAAAATGAATTAAACCGTACCGATAAAAATAATTATTTGAAAATTTTAAATAACATTGTTTCAATATTGATTAAATCCTTAACTGAATTAAGTAATATTGCAGGTGATAATGGTTTATTAGAGAAAAGAATAAAATTGATAAAAGAAACTATATTTCTTAAAGATAAATTTGATTTTAATGCTATTGAGATAAAGAATAATCTTGCAGTTATCTATGTTTTTTCAAATTATGGTAGCAAAGCTTATAAATTATTAAATGACATACTTGCTGATACTCAAACAGATAAAAAGCAATTTTTTACTGCAAAAATCACATTGGCGTCATATTACAAAGTACATAACAGACTACGTAAAGCGATCAGTACATATAAAAATGTTATTGGAGAAATTGGAGATCAATATCCTGAATTAAAGATACAGGCACTACTTCAGTTTAATATGATTTACTTATTTACTAATAATTCCTTAGATATATATCCCCACAAATCATTAGATATTCGATCATACTTGCAAGATGCAATTGATTGTTCAAAAAAAATGAATACTAGTAAATTTGATATCCAGATCAATCAACACCTTGGAGTTAATTATGCGATTAATGGGGAATTCGAAGAATCAGAAAAATATTTAAAAAAAACAATTACAGCATCAATAAATGAGGGGCATGTGATCTTTCAGTATCGTACATTTATTAAACTTGGTGAAGTTTATCTTATTCAAGGAAAATATAATAAAGCTTTAACAAGTATTAAATCTATTCTTAATTTTGTTCAAAATGTAAATGATTACACATCTGAGATCTCTGCATATCAAAGTTTATCCGAACTGTATTTAGATCTAAAGAAATATAAAATCTCTGAAGAATATGCGGATAAAGCAATTTTTATCTCTAAATTTCTAAATTATAATGAGCGCTTTATTTTATCTATGATCTGCAAGATCAATATTTATATTGAACAATTAAAAATTAATAATATAATTAACACATTTCAATTACTTAAAAAATATATATCAAAAACCGAATACCCCACAACAAAATTCACACTTGATATTATTAGCCACAAGGTGGAATTCTTAAAGACCATTTATTCTTTACTTGATACCAATGTTTCTACTTCGAATAAAGAAAAGCATATTATTGATATTCTCGATCAGGTAAATTCTAAAATTAACAAAACTTCTAAAAAATATAAGATCAAAGCTGAGTTATCCTTTCTATATTGCAAGCTATTTAAATATTTATTCGATTTTGCAGAAAAAAACGGATATTCAATAAAACATATGATTTCACAGATAAAAGACCAATATTTATATAATTTAAAAATAACTAAAGAATTGTATTCGACACTGTCAATTGAGTTTCCAAGAATACAATACATCAATCGTCTAGAAGAAATTAAAAATTTTCCAAATTCTTGATGTGAACTATGCTGATATTTGGGGAATTTCAATAAAATGAGTATATTGAATTAAAGGACTATCGATTTCACTAGGAGGATATCATGGATCTGCAAATAATAAAAGAATTTTTGCTTTGGTGTTCAATAATTAATATTGGTATATTATCATTATGGTTCATTGCCTTTATGTCTGCAGCTGACTTTATTTACAAAATGCATAGTAAATTCAACAAAATAACAAGAGAGCAATTCAATGGTATTCATTATGCGGGTATGATGTTCTTTAAAACAGCAGTATTTGTATTTTTTGTAATACCGTATATTGTGATATTGATTATTGAATAAAGTGCTAGAAGTGGTATGTAAGACTTACTAAAGGTAAAAGAAACCAAAGATTATCGTTATTGTCTGAAAAATCCATAAATTTAATAGCCGCAATATCTCCAGATATTTTTTTACCAAAAAATCTTACTCCAAACATTAATACACCATCCATAGTATAATTTTCCCACATTCCATTCATATATTCAATAATGAATTTTGAATTCGGAGAAACTCTTTTGGTTAGAGCAATACCATAATGAATTATCGTATAATCTGTATCATTTGGATTGATAATATTTCCCAAATAAAAATCAATTGTGGTAGTAGGATTAAAATAATAATTAAAAGCACCATCGATTGTAAATAACGAAGAATTTTCAGATTCGAGTATCGTTGAGTAACTACTCATTAAACTTACATTGAGTCTATGAGGCTCATGTAAGAATCTGTATTTAAAGCCAATTGATAATGGAGTATGTACAATTACATCAGGAGTAAAAGGAAATACGAAACCTATGGCTACATTTAGATTGTCAGTAGGAGATGCTCCTAGATTTAGATAAACCAGTTCGTAACTTGAAAAATATTTGGTACCTTTAGGATTTGTCTCCGCTGATGGCATAAATAGAAGCGAGTTATGGTTTGGATCATTATACTTGTAACCACTAGAACTAACATTTTGTACGATTTCTTTGATCTTAGACCTTTCGATTGTCATTGTGCCGAGAGTTTCGGATTTTAGTGTGACAGTATCTTCATTTTCTTCTATTAAAATACCTTTTATTGATTCTCCGGACTTCAACTCAATAATACAATTATTTCGTACTGTCGAGAAAACAAATGCAAGAATTATTAATATGAAAATTATAAATTTTTTCAAGACTATTCCTTATTTATTATTTAAAACATGAATCCAATACCAATACCGGCACCGACCTTTGTAGTTCGTTCCAGTGTAGGATATTGATAAACATCATTGATATA
>WTAK01000069.1 GCA_013139625.1 Candidatus Delongbacteria bacterium
TTTGTAATTGGAACACGCTGAAATTATTTATAGTTTTCTTAACTTTTTCTTGATAAAAAGTTACAAAAATCAAGGCAGTTCAAATTTTAACCTCTTAGAAATTACTTATTTATGGCAGTGAAGCAGGATTCTCCATCTTGTTGAACTGCCATTTTTGGATGGAGATAATAATTTGGGAAGATCCTTAGCTATGGTGATAATTTAACACACTCATTGCACAAGCTTAACAGCTTTGCGTATCTCTTACATATATTTTTTGACCGGTATTTGATAATATTTGAAATTACTTATAAAAACATCTTCATTACTAGCAGTAAAAAATGTAAACTAAGTAAGAAATCAAATAGACAATCGATTTATGCCTATATGTTTTTTCTCACGCACAAACTCAATCCAGAAAATAAAAAATTATACTATTGACTTTTTTATAAATAGCTAGTAACTTTAGGATGTTATATTTTTTGTCTATTACACAATATACGATATATTTTCCTTGACTTTTGATTTTCATGACCATACATTCAATTCTCTTGATGCAAAATCTAAATTTTGAAAGGAGAATATGCTATGTTAAACACAAAGATAATCCTTGTTGATGGAATAACCGGTTCTGGAAAATCTACAGCTTCACATTATATTACCAGGCAGATGAAAAAAAATGGTATTAAAGTAAAGTGGTTTCATGAAGGTGAAAAAGATAATCCTCTATTAAGCATTGAACGCAATGAAAATGAATCTGTAGTTGATTTCTCAAAAAGAGTAATGATCGAGTATCCAAGACAATGGATCGATTTTGCTGATAAAATTAAGGATGATGACTTTATTTACATCATAGATGGGTATCTATTTCTGAATGTTCTTTTTTTCCCGCATTTCATCTATGATATAGATTGGCAAACGATAAAGGAATACTCCCATAAGCTTCTAGAAACTATTAGTTACTTAAACCCGGTTCTTATACATTTTTATCAGAATGATGTAGATAAAGCATTAATGGAAAATTGGGACAGAAGAGGTCATGAGTGGACAAATTATTTTATTTCAGGATTTGAGAACACACTTTATTGTAAAAACAGAAACATTAAAGGTAAAAGCGGAGTTATCAAATTATGGCAAGATTACACTGACTATACTCTTGAACTTTTTAATGAGCTAAACTTCAGAAAGATACAGATTGAAAATTCAGCACATGATTGGGACAATTATAAAAATACGTATTTGAATTTTTTGCAAATTCGAAGATTTAAAGAGGTTTTATATCTAGATTCTTATAAACAATATTTTGGTTTTTATAAAGATAAAGGAAGCTTTTTTAGAATTCATGAAAAAAATAATCGTTTGTGCATAAATGCCTTTCAACCTAATCTAAAACTTGTTCCTATCACTGACAATGAATTTGAAATGGAAGGGTTTCATATATCCATAAAATTTTATAAAGATGAAACTAGTGGTCATAGAATGATGAAATTCATAAAATCTTCGTTTTATTATGCTGAGGGAAACAAATATAAAGAATTTACGCCTTATGAACTTAACACTACTGAATTAGAAGAATACTGCGGAGAATATTTGTGTAAAGCTAATAAACTTACTCGAAAAATATACATGCAGAATGGTAAACTTTATTATTGGAGAGATAAGTCTAACGAATCACAAATTCTACCACTCACTAAGACACAGTTAATGATGAGTGTACGTATAGAAAATCAATTGAATTTTAATAAAATAAACGATAAATGGCAGTTTCCATTTGATGTTAAAGGAGATAATCCTTCATCTTCCCTATACGTACTGAAGAATTAATTGTAAAACAATCTATCACTAAACTTCAGAGAGAGGATAAATGAAAGACTCAAATAAAATCTCGAATCGGGACTCTATAAAAATATTATCTAAAAAACTTCTAAATATTTACACAGAAAGTAATTTGAATAAAATCACATCTACAATAATTCAGCACTATAAAGCAAAAGAGTTTGATATCTTTAAATATATCACGAATGCATTATCAAAACATATTTCTTTCGGAATAGATCAAGATAACTTCACTATCAATAAATACTTCACTAAACTAGTAATTCTATATCATCCGGATAAAATCACTTCTTACCTTAAGGTCATAAATAAAGCTTTAGAACAAAACAATATTGATGACTTGGAAAAATTAAATCACATTTTTATTATTACTAACATTTTGAATGATTATAAGAATATTTTAACATCCACAGACAGTTTTAGCTCTTATGAACCTGATCCTAGTCTATCTCCTGACATGAATGATTATGTATTTGACTTTAAATACGACACTGAAGATTTAAAAGAATATCATTACGATAATCTGGATAGTTTAATTGATGATTTCAATAATATTGACGACAAATCATTCAACAATATCTATTATGATCTAAAAATAAAAGGTGATCATAAAGTAGTATTGACTTCTGTCGGAATGAAAAACCTGAATGGAATTGAATTTTTTAAAGATATCTCATATTTAGACCTGAAGAGTAATAAGATTAGTGATATTTCAAATTTATGGTATTTAGAAAAGTTAGAAGAATTACATTTATCAGATAATAAAATATTCGGAATCTTTGGTTTAAGCAATTTGAAGAATTTACGAATTCTGGATTTATCAAATAATAATATCGATGATATATCAGACCTTACATATTTAAATAAATTAGAATATTTAAATTTAGCGAATAATCCATTGCATCAAGACCAAATTGATTGGTTGTGCACTTTTGTTAAAAAAGTAGTGTTTTAATATAATCTACTGCACAAGTCAAACAGCTTTGCATTTCTCTTACATATGTTTTTCGATTGGTACTTGAACGAAGTGAGAGTCCCATTGAGAAAAATATACCCGTCTGCTATTCGTAAGAGGCAGACCGATATTGCTATAAATTAGCACAATGCTAGGAGTTTTAATGGCAGACTAGGCTTTTTGATTACTTTTGGTTATGCAAAAGTAATGAGAAAAAGGTCTGATTTTGCAAAAGTTTAGGATTAAACTAACAATCCTCAGAGAAATATTTAATTATAGGAATTTGTGATTAATTACCAAACAAATATTTAATTGTGGTGTAAAACTCATTAAATACATCGTTATTGAGTCTCTTATCCACTAAATATCCTTGAACAAATAATTCCAACTCTTCTTCTGTTATATTCTCATCTAAAAAAGGTTCTATTGCGTTCTTTCTTAAATTTCTTAACTTGTCAATATCCAACTGTAATTTTTCAATAGTTTTTCTAGCAATAATATCTTGTTCGTTTGCAGGATAAATACTACCATCTACAGTAAATATAAATCTTTCCTCACAATCTTCATCTAGTGGTGAAATAAATTGATCTTCTACGTACCAACTACCTTTACTATTACCACAATGGCGGGGTTCACCTTGTTCTAGTTCCAACTGGCATGAACACAATAAGTTATTATAATCCAATTGATATATTTTATATTTATTTATGCCTTTAGGTTTAATATGCTCCAAATGAAAATCATTTAAACCAATATTTCTTTCACAATAGCAACAAATATAACCTTGTTCTTCTAAAATCCTTTTCCTTAACAAATCTTTGAGTTCGGTTGGAAGCCTATTCCATCTTGGATTACCATTTTGACACATTTTATCAGTATTTTTCCAGTCAATTATTTCTGGAGGTTCATTCCCTTTATGAATATATTTCATTTACCAATAATCTCTTTTCGTTTGATTAATATTTGAGCTTTGGTCAATTCTGGCTCACCTCCAACAATAATCTCAGATAATTCTTTAATTTCTTTTTTTGCTT